>JAKSKO010000046.1 GCA_024401715.1 Bacteroidales bacterium | reverse complement strand
TGAAGTATCTCGCGGCTGCTGTCGTAGCTGAAGCATACGTTGTCAAAGCGTATTTCGCTGCCTAAGGAAGGAATCAGTTTTGCATCGGCCTTCTCCCTGATATTGTTCTGGGCCAGCAGGATTTTGTCTATGCGCTCTATCGAAGCCATACCCCTTGGAATCATGTAACCGGCCTTGGTGAGGTCCTTTAGAGGCTGAAGCACGCTGTACAGGATTACCATGTAAAAGATAAAGGTTGGCGCGTCAAAACTGCTGTTGCCGCTTAGGATGAGCGTACCGCCAAACCACAGTACCACCATAACCATCATGGTTCCCAGCCCCTCGCTCACAGGATGAGCCGCACTCTGGCGTATCGCAACCTTGTTTGTTGCCCTGCGGAAGTCATCGGCAATGCCGTTGAATCGGCTTTTCATCTTATTCTCGGCTATGAATGCCTTTATTATTCGAAGACCACCCAGCGTTTCGTCGAACTGGCTCATGGTGTCGCTCCACTTGTTCTGGGCGTCAAGCGAATCTTTTTTCAGGCTTTTGCCGATGACGCCTATCGCCCATGCCATCACCGGAACCACGCATATGGTGAAGAGGGTAAGCTGCCAGCTGATAATGATGAGAACGCCGAAATAGATGATGATGAGAATGGGGTTCTTCAGCAGCATGTCCAGCACGCTGGTTATGGAGTTCTCCACCTCGTTCACGTCTCCGCTCATCCTTGCGATGATGTCTCCCTTGCGCTCCGAAGAGAAATAGCCCAGAGGCAGGCCCAGCACTTTGTTGTACAGGCTTACCCTGATGTCACGCACGATTCCCGTACGCAGAGGCACCATTATGGCCGATGAGGCAAAGTAAAGAGAACACTTTACCGCCGCAGTGCCGCAGAGGAACAATCCCATCAGCAGGAGGGTGTTGGAGGCGCCGTACTGCTCTATCAGGCCGGTTACGTAATAATAGAAATTGTTCAGGACCTTTTCCTTGATGCCGTAATCAGCTGCATCCCACTCTATGAAATGGTAGATTGTGTTGTCCATCTTGAACAGGATGTTAAGGATGGGGATGATGAGCGAGAATGAAAATATGTTGAAAACGGCCGACAGGAAGTTGAAGACAACAGAGCCGTAAAGGTATTTCCTATATGGATGGACGAAGCGTCCAAGGACGTGATAAAATTCTTTCATACTTGTACAAAGATACTAAAATATATGTATATATTTGTAATAGCATGAGTACAAAGCTGGACAAAGTGAAGCTTTTTGTGAATGGTCACAGAAAGCTGATGGAGAAAATAGAAAAGGCATGTGCCTCACATGAGAGAATCATGTGGGTACACTCTGCCTCCTACGGTGAATTCGAGGAAGTCAAACCTATAGTCAAGGCCATTCAGGCAAAGGAACCCGACACGCGTGTGCTTGTGACTTTTTTCTCTCCTTCCGGTTATGAATACCACAAGGATGACCAACTTATAGATATGGCTTTTTATCTGCCATTGGCCACGAGACGCAATGCAAAACGGTTCCTGGATATCGTAAGGCCATGCTGTGTCATTGTATCCATAAGCGACTATTGGCCCGCGTACCTGTTTGAGGCCAGGCGAAGAGCAATACCGTGTTTTCTTACATCGGCCCGTTTTGAAGCTCAGATGGCCTATTTCAAACCTCAGGGCTTCATGTATCGCAGAATTTTCAGGGATTGCTTTACACGGATTTTTGTGAGGGATAGGCTTTCCATGGACCTTCTCAAGGGGATTGGTGTTGAACATGTACAACTGGCAGGAGATCCCAGGATGGACAGGGTTCTGGAGATATCAGGGCAGCAGTGGGATGATGCGGTGATAGCCGGATGGTGCAATGGTTCAAAAGTGTTTGTGGCCGGCAGTACCATACCGATAGGTGATGACGACCTAATGCTTGACCTTATCCGCAAACACCCTGGGAACCGTATACTGATTGTTCCTCATGAGATTGACATGGATGAAATCGCAAAGATAAGAGCTGGTGCGGCTTGCAAGTCGGTGCTGTATTCAGAGGCATCCAGAGGGGCTTCTGTAGATGACTGCCCACTGATGATAGTTGATGCAGTTGGCATGCTGTCCCGCTTGTACCGTTATGGTTTTGCCGCGTATGTGGGAGCGGGATTTGACGGTGGCCCTCACAGTCTTCTGGAACCGGCATCTTATGGAATACCGGTTTGCTATGGCCCTGAATTCGGATCGTATTATCATTGTCAGGCCCTGATTGAATGCGGTGGTGGCTTTTCTGTGCGCAACAGCAGTGAGTTCTGTGAATGGTATGACAGACTCTTGTCCGATGAGTCTTTTCTGGCAAATGCCGGAAAAGCAGCCCGTCAGTATTGTCTTGACGGGTCGGGCGTTGCGGAAAAAGTGGCTTGCAGTATACTCTCCGGGATGGTAGCCGCTACTCCAGATATTCAAGACTGAAAGGAGTGCCTTTTTCCAGATCGCGGTTTACCTTTTTGCCAAGGGCCTGCTCCAGATAGCGTGGATGAAGGCCGTTTGACGGCCGTATGGATCTCAGATTGTCAGGGGTGAGAGTATCTCCCTTCTTCATGTCTTCACAGATAAAGAGAGATCTTGAATATGAGCGTCCCGGTATTGATGACGGATCTGTGGGAAAGTCTTTGCTTCCCATGGTTTCTTCTACTTCCCTTATTCTTTGGCACATCTGTGCGAATTCATCCGGCTGCATGGAGAAGCCGCTGTCGGCGCCGCCCATGTTTCTGTCCAGAATGAGGTGCTTCTCCACGACGCATGCTCCCAGGGCTACTGCCGTACATGCGATGGTGTCTCCAAGCGAGTGGTCCGATATTCCCACTTTTACTCCGAATCTATCCCTCATGACAGGAATAAGGCCAAGATTGGCATCTTTGAGTTGTGCCGGGTAAGCCGAAGTGCATTTGAGCAGGGTGATGTCGTTGTTGCCTGCCTTGTGGCAGCAGTCTATGGCAAGAGCAATGTCTTGGGCGGTTGCGATGCCGGTTGAGATTATCATCGGCTTGCCTTTTGATGCAGCATAACTGATGAGGTTTGTATCGGTGATTTCAAAACTTGCTATCTTGTAGATGGGATTGCCTATGCTTTCCAGAAAATCGACTGCGCTGTTGTCGAACGGGGTGGACAGACAGACTAGCCCCAGGCTTGCAGCATAGCTGTACAACTCTTTGTGCCATTCCCATGGTGTGTATGCTTCCTTGTAAAGCTGGTAGAATGTGTATCCGTCCCACAGTCCGCCCTTGAGTCTGAAGCAGTCCTTGTTGCAATCTATGGTGAGGGTGTCTGCCGTATATGTCTGGAGTTTTATTGCATCGGCGCCGGCAAGGGCCGCCGCCTTGATGGTCTCTTTTGCCGTATCCAGGCTTCCGTTATGATTTGCAGATAATTCAGCTATGATAAATGTCTTGTCCATATCTTGCAAAATTATTTTTTTTTTTTCAATTTCGTGTATTAAAACTGCAAAATATGGAAATAGAGTTTCTCAATGACAGTAACAGGGACTTATGGGATGCATTTGCCCTTTCGTCTTCTTCGGCATGGTTCAGGCATACTCTTGCCTGGCAGAAGTACTCCTCTTGCTGCCGTTTTGACTCCAATACCCGCAATTTTTCCTTCATGGTAAAACAGGGCAGGGAAGTGTATGCCATCGTTCCTTTGCTTGCGGAATACAGTTATCCGGAGCGTGTATTTGATGCATTCTCCATGTATGGAGATTATACGCCTTTGCCAGCCTATGCAGACAATTGTCCGGCCAGCAAGACCCTGGTGGAGGAAGCCATACAGGAAAAACTGAGGGAGATTGCCGCAAAGAATAATGTCAGATACGGCAAATTCATTATCGATCCTCTCACAGAGTATCCATATTTCAATGACTTTGCGCCGTTCAATATGATTGACGACGGAGCCAGGATGAATTTTTCCACCACAAACATAGTCGATTTGAGAGACGACCTGGATACTGTTCTCAGAAAGATGAGAAAGGGCCACAAGGCTGCCATAAAGCAGGTTCTCAAGGAGAAGGGGTGCCGTGTGGATATCTTTGACAAGAATAACATCACAATGGAGCAGATGCTCTGTTTCAAGGAGATCCACAAACGTGACGCCGGCAGGCAGACCAGAACAGATGAGTCCTGGGAGTGCATGTATGAGTGGGTGAGAGATGGAAACGGCGTTCTTGCAATGTTGTGGTTGGACAGTATCAATGCCTATGGGGCTGCGGCTCTTGTAATGATGTACAAGAAGGCGGCATACTATGCATCGTACGGAACACTTGACTCATATTTCCTGAACGGTCATTGCGGCCATATTATCCAATGGGAGTTGATAAAGTATCTTAAAGGCGCGGGAATAGAACGTTACGAAACAGGCGATAACTACTTTGCGCTGGGTGACAGTGAAAATGAAAGGAAACTGGCAGAGATTGCCAAATACAAGAGAGGCTTCCGCAGTGCAGAAATCCCTAAAATCACATTTCGTCTGGAATTCCCCGAGTCCAGTCGGCAAGACTGAGAGTGATAGGACAGAAGTCACCATCGGGCTCTCCCACAGTGAATCCTAGTTTCCTGTCCATGCGTATGGCTGCGCTGTTGCCCTTATGTACAACGCTGTACAGCATTTTTATGCCTAAATCTGTGAAATAGTGCCTGAATGAAGCTCTGGAGATTCTTGATCCTAGTCCTTTGCCGCATAGCGAGGGATCAAGGAATATGCCCTCATCAGCAGAAATTCCATCGTAATTGACCAGCGAAACTCCTCCGCACAAGGTATCACCATCAAATACGGCCCAGTAAAAATTTCTGCTGTGCTGCCCAAGCTTGTCTATATAGGCCAGGTGATTCTCTTTGCCGATGGCAGCGGGATTGCTCATCCATCTTCTCACCTGACTGGAGTTCCTGATATCAAGAATCTCGATTTTCTGCCGCTCAGTAAGATTCACGTAGTTCACAAAACGGAAACCGCTGCTTTCAAAATCAGCTCTCATCAATGCCGCATCGGCTGGAGGACAGGAGATTGCATGAAAAACGGTGACATAATTGTTGCGTATATTCCGTCCTGTTGCACAAGTTGCTCTTTGTGACTCTTCAATGAGCCTTCGCAGCTCCCCTGCATCCGGCAGTTGCCTGGCCAGGCATCCTATGCCGCTTGCCATATTGTTGGATACCAGCCCGTTGTAAAAGTCCTTCTGATTGTCTACATACCAAGCGGCAATCACTCGCGCCCCGCAGCTCAGTGCTTCATAGCATACCGAACTGGCCGATAGGATGCAAAGCTCGCAATTGCCAAAAATCTCGGCCATTTCATCTGCTGTACGGGACGTTCCCTTGATAACAATGGGGGAGTATTCCGGGATGAGTGCAGCAATCTTGTCGGCAAGCCCTAATGGATCGCTGCCGCCAAAGCAGATGCAGACCCCTTTTCTGTTCTCAGGAATCCTTCTGTTAAGAAAAGGCGGACGCAGAAGAGCCCATTCGGGACCGATGCAAAATGCAGTGCCTTTGGGAGCTGAGTACTGGCCGGGCGATGCGAAACCGTGGTTGATTATAAGGTCGGCGTGGAAATCACGCGTGTGCATGTCATCTATGCATACAAGTGTGCATCCTATGTCCTTCAGCCTTTGCTGATACTGCCCGTCAAAGAAATAATTGTCAAGAACAACAGTGTCTCCGGACTGTATGTGTGATGGAAAATCACTGAAGCGGTCTTTCAGAGTCACTGTGCTGCAGACTCCTGAGGCCTGTTCAAGTTGTGAGGCTGATGGCTCAAAAAGATAGAGGATGCATTCAAAATCATCTTTGAGCATATCAATCAGAGCCAGGGTACGGAAAAAGTGTCCGTACCCTATGGCTGCACTGGCATCGGCTCTGAATAATATTCTCTGCATCCGGGTATCAGTTGAGGCGTTTGAATCCGCTCTGGCAAACCGGGCCTTCCAGCTCTTTCATCACATCCATGCCGTCTTCAAAATCGCGAATCCTTGCAAAGATAGGGTCAAGAGCTTCAAAATATCCGTCAATGATCTCCGGTGTATGTGCAATCGAGGTGTACATGAGTGTTCCGGCAATGTATCCTTTCTTTAGCATCTCCTGGGTTATGTATGTCTTGTATTCCAATGCCTTTGGTGAATCAAAGGTATAACCTGCAAGAGCCGGAATTCCCCACTGGTTGATTTTAAGGCCGTATTTGTCGGCGAGGGCCTGCCATCTGATCTTGTTCTGCTTGCCAAGTTCTGTGATGTACTCCCACGATTTGGTCTTTTCCATCACGTCAAGTGCTGCAAGTGCAGCTGTAGGTCCTATCCTTTCTGTCCAGAAGGTTGAACTTATCCATGACCCCTGTGCTGCATCCATGATGTCTTTCCTGCCAAGAACGGCACTTAATGCATATCCGTTTGCCATGGTCTTGCTGTAGATTGTCATGTCTGGGTTTATGCCGTATTTCTTGTACAGTCCACCGAATGTTTCACGGAAACCGCTTGTACACTCGTCAAAGATGAGTACAATGCCCCTCTCTGTGCAAAGATCACGTACTTTCTGGAGGAAGTTGTCTTCGGGACCAAAATTCCTGCATACTTCCATTTTCACGGCAGCAAGGTCCGGATTGGCATTTGCGATCTGAAGAAGCTCGTCAAAATCGTTGTAATGGAAAGGAATTGACGTGCCTCTAAGACCTTTTGGCACGCCTCCGGTAGGAATACCCGGCAGGAGGTGGCCGGCCAGGGCGTCGTTCTCTCCAAGATTTACGGATACATACCAGTCATGCCAGCCATGGTATCCGCATATTGCAATCTTGTCTTTGCCTGTAAACGCGCGTGCAATCCTCACACACATGGAATTGGCCTCTCCACCGCCGCGGGTGTAACGCACTCCACCTGCCCAGGGGTTCATGGCAAGCAGTCTTTCTGCAAGATAAACCTCTTCCGGACAGTTGAGAGTTGTCATGTTGCCGTCGCGGATGACCTTCATCACAGCCTCGTCAACTTCGTCATTTGCATATCCAAGGGTGTTTGTTCCCACACCCATCAGGCCGCAGTCGATATACTCGCGTCCGTCAAGGTCCCATACGCGGCAGCCTTTTGACTTTGAGTAATATGCAGGCCAGTTTTCCGGAAGCAGCTGCTCCGGCCTTTTTGAAAGAAGGGAAGTGCCGCCAGGAATCATTGTCTTGGCAAGCTTGTAAAGCTCTTGTCCTTTTCCCATATCGTTATTCTATGTTTTTATCGTTGTTGATTGATTTTGTATATCCTTCGTTATATCCGAATTTGCTGTTCTTGCCCTTTATCTCAGGGTGCTCCTCCAGATAATCGATGTATGATTTCCAGCTCTTGTCTATGCCCAGGGCCTGGATCAGAGCCTTCAGCACCTCGAAATCCTCGGGCTCGTCAATGGTTATGCGGTAGTCGTTTGCATTGTAATCGCCCTCCTTGTTCTGGAGTTTGTGGGACTTGAACAGTGTTCCTCCCTCAGCAGAGCCGTTTTTCCATATGTATGGAGTCACATGCTCACGCTCCGATGTAAGCTTTGCCTGTTCGTATGCCTGCACAAGAGCCGAGAATTTGAAAACTTCGGTGTCCAGGCCGTCGGGATAAGATGCAGGGTCTGTGCGTACATAGTCGCAATCGGAGTTGATGGCGTAATTGATGACGTCATCGATGATGCCGGCATCGATAAGCGGGCAGTCCGAGGTGAGGCGTACAACATAATCCGGGTGTTCGTCCGCCGCGGTACCGTAGAATCTGGCAAGGACGTCGTCAACAGAGCCCTGGAAATATTCCACGCCAACTTTGTCGGCCACTTCTATTATGTATCTGGAGCCTTCTTCGGCTGTTGTTGCAATCTTCAGCTTGCTGATTGCAGAGCTGCGCAGTATTCTTCTGAGGTGTATTTCCAGCAGTGTGGTGCCGTCCACCTCTTTAAGGATTTTGGCCGGAAGCCTGGTTGAACCGTATCTGGCCTGTGTAATTGCAAGAATTTTCATCTGATTATTTCCAATTGACAGGGGAGAGGAGCTCCTTCTCCTGTACGTTGATATCAATGTTAACCGTTCTGCCCGAAGCCGATGCGATGTTCGCGTCCAGCTGGGCAGTGTTGTCCACGCCTATCAGAACGCCGTCTATGTACTGGTTCTGCACGTTGAAAGACAGGGCCAGCTCTTCCATGCTTATGCCGTTGCGTTGTGCATATCCGTCCAGCTCAAGGAGATATTTCCGGAGGGGAAGCAGCTTTTCCGGCAGGCTGTTCCTGTCTTTGAAGAAAAGTCCCTGCAGGAAGGTGCTCCTGACGTGAATCTCCACGCCTTTGTCTTTCAGGAGGGGAAAGTAGCTGTCGAACTGGCGGTCCAGGATGTTGCGCGGCACCTGCAGCAGCTGGAAGTCTATGCCGTCATCCAGTATCCTATCCAGTTCTGCGGTGCTGTA
The DNA here is from genome assembly GCA_024401715.1 of Bacteroidales bacterium. GTDB lineage: Bacteria > Bacteroidota > Bacteroidia > Bacteroidales > UBA932 > Cryptobacteroides. Next base: position 9,532 of record JAKSKO010000046.1, on the reverse strand, counting down.
AAGGGAGAAGCCTATTTTCTGCGTCTTGCCCTCTTCTTTCAGCCTTATGAAATCCTGCCAGATGGCAGGGTTGTTTTCGTAAACGCAGAAGTGATGCAGCAGATAGCCGTACAACTTTTCCCGCCCCAGTCTCTCCAATGACCCTTCAAAGGCGTCAGGAACGCTCATGGAACATTGAGGATACTTGCTTATGATGCGGAAATCATTGCTGCCGCCCAGCACGGAGCCCAGCACATCCTCTGAATTGCCATAGGCACTTGAGGTGTCCAGACAAGTTATTCCGTTGTCTTTTGCGTGCTGCAGTATGGTACCCACGATAGAAGAATCCGGCCGCCCTGCGGAATTAATTCCGTAGTCGCAGCCGAATTGAACTGTGCCAAGAACGAGTTTTGAACTAGTCATTTCTCAAAAAATCCAGAACCTTCTCAATTACCCAATCCTGTTCTGCATCGGTGAGAGACGGATACATAGGCAGGGCCAGACAGTGTTCATAGTACTCTTCCGCCACAGGAAAATCTCCCTCTTTCCATCCAAGGGCTTTGTAATACGGCATGGTATGAGCCGGTATGTATAGTACCTGGGCAAAAATTCTGTTTTCCCGGAGAAAGTCATAAAGCTGTTTGCGCTTCTCTGTCTGTATGATATACAAGTGGAAGGCATGTGTTATGCCATCCTGGCGATAGGGAAGTTTGAGTGCTGTTCCTGCAAAGGCCTTGTCATATTTCCGGGCGATTTCGTTGCGCCTGCTTATGCTCCAGTCCAGCCTCTTGAGCTGGGATGAACCAAGGGCGGCCTGCATGTCGGTTATTCTGTAGTTGAATCCCAGCTCCTGCATCTCGTAATACCAGCCACCGTCAGCTCTGGTAAGCATCTCCGGATCTTTTGTGATGCCGTGTGTCCTGAATAGGCATATTCTCTCATACAGCTTGGGGTCGTTTGTAGTTACGGCACCGCCTTCTCCTGTTGCGATGTGCTTTACCGGGTGGAATGAAAAACATGTGAGGTCTGCGTATTGGCAACCTCCAACCATATTTTTGTTTCCTTTTGAATCCGTGAAACTTGCTCCCGGTGCATGGCAGGCGTCAACCACTATTGCAAAACCGTATTCTTCCGCAAGGTGGCGAAGCCTTTCCTCGTCTATCGGATATCCGGCAAAGTCAACAGGTACGACAGCCTTGTATGTGCCGCGCGGTGATTTGCAAAGTATCTCCTCCAGCTTGTCAAGGTCCATGAGATATGTGTCCGGGTCGATGTCACAGAATACGACTTCGGCTCCGGTGTAACGGAATCCGTTGGCACTTGCAACAAAAGTGATGGGTGTGGTGATTATCTTGTCTCCTTCCTTTATGCCCAGAGCCAGTGAACACAGATGCAGGGCAGCCGTTCCGTTGCTTACCATACACGCGTACCTGCTTCCGAGGTAGGCCGCAAATTCTTTTTCGAATTTTGCAATGCGCGGGCCCTGTGTCATGTAGTCTGACTTCAGAGCTTCCACAACTGCCTGGATGTCTTCTTCCGTGATGTATTGGCGGCCGTATGATATTGGATGATCAATCATTTCTAGAGCTTGCTGATTTTCTCTCTCAGGCTTTCTACTGTCTCCCACTCTGCATTGTTGTCTGAACTGTAGTGGAAACCCTGTGGAACAGGCTTTGCATTGTGATGCCTGATGTAATCCTCTTTTGATCGCTTTCCGTTGAATGTGATTGACGGAAGGATGGCATAGTATCTTCCAAGATCGATGGTGTTGAGCGAGTCTGTTGAGGTGATCATCTCCTCATGGAGTTTCTCGCCGGGGCGTATGCCCACTTCCACCTGCCTGAGTTCCGGAGCTATGGCAGTGGCCACGTCACAGATGTGGTATGAAGGAATCTTTGGTATGAATATCTCTCCGCCAAGATGGTTCTTGATTGCAAACATCACCAGGGCAACTCCTTCCTTGAGAGAGATGTTGAAACGTGTCATCCTCATGTCTGTTATAGGAAGTTCTTTTGCTCCGCTATCTCTCTTTTCCTGGAAGAATGGAATTACGGATCCTCGGGATCCCATCACATTTCCATACCTTACTACGGAGAATTTTATGTCTTTGCTTCCGCTTATGTTGTTTGCTGCAATGAACAGTTTGTCTGATGTGAGTTTTGTTGCTCCATACAGGTTGATAGGGGCGCAGGCCTTGTCTGTAGACAGTGCAACAACATGTTTGACGTTGCAGTCAAGTGCGGCGTTGATAACATTCTGTGCGCCGTTCACATTTGTCTTGATGCACTCGTCGGGGTTGTATTCTGCAGTATCCACCTGCTTGATGGCGGCTGCGTGGATAATCACGTCAATACCTTCGCATGCCCTTTTGAGCCTTTCCGCATCCCTGACGTCTCCTATGAAATACCTTAACTGAGGGTATTTGTTTTCCGGAAACATCTGCTTCATGTTGTATTGCTTCAATTCTCCTCTGGAGTAAATCACAATTCGTTTTACATCGGGATAATCGGCCAGGATTGTCTTGACGAACTCTTTTCCGAAAGAGCCTGTTCCGCCTGTAATGAGTACTGATTTATTGTTGAGCATTTCCTTATTTTTTTAATCTCCAAATATAGTAAAAATTATTCAAAAATGGTTTTCCATCTTTTGTGACTCCATAAATAATTGGCCGGCTGGGCTTTTATGTCTTCTTCCAGAAGCTGGTAGTACATCTTCATGATATACTCGACCGATACCTTGGATGCATCAGTACAGATTTCCTTGAATTCCCAGCTGTAGTGTCCCATGGATTCCCGTCTGCAACTCAGATATACAACTGCATGGCCCATTCTGTTGGCTAATGTGGCGGCTCCGGACATCGTGCGGGTCTTCTGGTTGAGAAATACGAGGTCGATGTTGGCAACCGAGTTGTGGTAAGGACTCTGATCGCCGATGAAGAGATAGAACATGTGTTCGCTGCGGTGCTTCACTGCATATCTCATTACCTGAGAGCTTTCCAGGTAGCCTTCAAAATTATCTTTGTCAAGCAGGACGGCCTTTCTGTTGTCGGCCATTATTGCATCCCATGTGGCATTTGTAAGTCTTTTGTATGTAACGCAGCAATTCTTTTCGGTAGCAGGGAACGGCTTGTCTGTGTAATTGTAGAACGGTATTCCACCCACTATCTCCCAGTTGTTGTTGTGGGCCATCATTATCATTGTTGACGGAGCGTCCTTATAAAGTCTGTCCAGCAATTCAGGATTCCTGATACTGCAAAGTTGCTGCTGCCTGAGACGTTTGGTGTCGCTTGCTCCAAACCAGACCGCCTCTGCCAGAATGGCTGCAAAATGCCTATAGAACGAATGCGCTATCTCCCTGATTTCGTCGTATTTCTTTTCCGGAAAGCTGCGTGACAGGTTTGTGATGATTACAGCATACCTGTATCGCATTATTTTTTCCATGATAAAAGCAAGGCCTTTGCCGATGGCATAGAGGAAATTCAGCGGCAGGCTGCCGAAGGCTTTCATTATGGCCTGTGTACATGTTTTTGCTATGTTCATGTCAGAATGATTTTTCTATGAATCTGAATATCAGTGTGGCCCTCGCTTCAAGTATCTCGTAGTCCAGGCTTTCCGATGTGTCGCTGCTTTTGTTTGTGGTATCTGTGATTCCCGATGTGAAATAGATGGTGGGAATGTTCTCCGCAATGAAGTGGCCGCGGTCTCCCAACTTGTAGAAGACCTCCGTGAAACGTTCGCTGCCATAGTAGTTGCGGTATATCTCCAGACCTGTATTGTAGTGGATGTTGCAGCGGTTCAGGGTTGTGCGCATAAGGTTGGTCTCAAGCTGGTTTTCACCTATGGCTATGATGAAGTTGGGCTGGTCTTTGCGTACAGGTGAAAGGGTGCTTCCCATCTGGTCCAGGTCAATCATCATTGCGATGTCTTCCATTTCTATGGTTCGGCCGCTGAAGGGGTCCCTTAGCATGCCGTGCTTAAGCATTTCCACGAAGTGGGCCGATCCCGCACGTCCGTCGGTGTAGGCGTCGAAGGCTGCGAATATTATTTTTGTGCCGTATCCGCCGAATTGCCTGCCATGGGCGTTGAGTGCCCTTGCTATCTCCAGCATTGCCGCAACACCGGAAGCGTTTGCATCGGCTCCGGGATAAACTATGCCCTTGATTGTGCCCAGGGCATCATAATGGGCCCCGACAATTATGTATCGCGTGCATTCTTTACTGCCCGGATTAAGCATTCCCACAATGTTGTGGCCGATATGGAGGCTGTCTTTCACAGCGAAACTCTGGCCCCAGATGCCGTCAAAAGCCCTGCATCCGAAGGCTTTCAGCTTGCCGGCAATGTATAATGACGCGTCGCTGTGCCCCTTGCTGCCAAGGCGGCGTCCCTGCCTGAGGCTGTCGCACAGAAATTCCACATCGGCGCGCAGATTGCCCGCTTTCGGGGAATTGTTTCTGCTGTATGGCGAAACAGACCTCCAGTCGCTCTGACCCAACGCCGTGCACGTGCACAGTATTAGTGTTAAAAGCGATGATATGGCAAGTTTTTTGTTCATTTTTGATTATCTTTGCAAAGATATGCATTTTAGTGCGAAAAATATGTATAAACACGTTTTGGTAGTGATGATTTTGCTTGTCATCACCCCAGCCGGCCTTCGTGCCCAGTGGGATAAGGATGTGTTTTCATGGCGCGGCAGAATGGCTCTGTCGGAAGGCAAGTATTCCACAGCCATAGAGAACTTCAATATTCTGGCAAGGCTGGACACCACGGATTACTGGACTTTCTTTTTCCGCGGCATAGCTAAATACAATCTTGGAGACCTGCGCGGCGCACAGACGGATTTCAACACTTCGGTGCGTCTGAACCCCGTATTCACCAACGGCTATCACTACAGGGCCATCACCAACAGCAGGTTCGGCAATTATGATGCGGCACTTGAAGATTACGCCCGTGCTATAGAGCTGCGTCCGGGCAATATGGGCCTGTATTTTTCTCGCGGAGTGTCTTATTTCCTAAGCCAGCAGTTTGATGCCGCGGTGGAGGATTTCAACCTATACCTGCGCAAACAGCCGAAGGACCCTTCGGCATACCTTAACAGGGGAGCCTGCTATCTGTACCTGAAAGACACCACTGCAGCGCTGGCAGACTATAACAAGGCCATAAAGCTGGACCGTTTCGATCCCGAGGGCTATATACGCCGCGGCCGCCTTTACGCTTCCACAGACAGGCTGGACGAGGGACTTGCAGACCTGAACAAGGCCGTGGAACTGGACAAGGACAACTCCTTCGCGCTTTTCAACCGTGCAATAATGCTGTATGAAAAGCAGGAGTACAAGGCTGCCATGGAAGACATGAACAGGGTGCTGGAACAGGAACCGGGCAACGCCCTAACTTTGTATAACAGGGCACTGATTCTTGCGCAGATGGGGGAATATGAGGATGCCCTGCAGGATTTCGACAGGGTGGCGAACATCAACCCGGAAAACGTGCTTGTGTTTTTCAACAGGGCTTCGGTCTTCATTGAGATGGGCAGATACCAGGATGCGCTGGAAGATTACGACAGGGCCATTGCGCTGTACCCGGACTTTGCGAAGGCTTATATGAACCGCGCCTATGTGAAAAACCTTCTGGGACGCCAGCGCAGTTCCAAAGACGATTACGAGACAGCCCAGCGCAAGGTTAGGGAATACAGGGCGAAGAATGTTAGCGATGCGGGTTCCTTTGCGGACACCACCAAGAAATACAGCGCCCTGATTGCATTGGACGGAGAGTTCAACAAGAAGGATTTCAACGACGAGCTGCTGCAGCACAGGGATGTGGATGTGCGTCTGCGTCCTATGTACAAGATTTCCCTTTCGGAGAACAGGCATGAGGACATGGCGCTGCAGAACCGTTACGAGAATATTGTTGTGGACAAGTTCATGGCTTCGTCAAAAGAAGCTTTGAAGATAGACAATGCCCCTGCGTCTAATTCGGCAACGTCCGTTGTGCGTCCTACGTCGGAGTTGAAAGACGCAAGAAGCGCTTTCCTGAATGCGCTGTATGCGTGTGAGAACCGTCAGTTCAATGCTGCGCTGTCTTCATATGATGCCGCAGTGGATTTATCGGCCGATTCCAGGGGTGTGGATGCCGCCTATATGGCCCTGTACCTTATGAACAGGGGAGTGCTGAGAGCGGAGATGATAGATTTCATAGCTTCCATAGAAAACAATTTCCAGGTACTTAGCATGGACGAGAGCGGACAGACACGCGCAAGGGTTAAGGACAAGGTGGACAGGAACTATGACTATTCGGAGGCCATTGCGGACCTTAAGAAGGCGTCCGAGATTGCGCCCGGGGTTGCATACATCCTGTATAACTTGGGTAATCTGTATTGTTTGAATTCCGATATGATACCTGCAATCCAGGCCTATACAAAGGCAATTCAGGCCTATCCGGGCATGGGTGACGCCTATTTCAACAGAGCTCTGGTGCAGATATATCTCAGGGATAAGGAGAAGGGATGCAACGATTTGTCCGTGGCGGGAGAGCTGGGCGTGAAAGATGCCTACAATGTCATCAAGAAGTATTGTGAAGAAAAAGAGGGGAGATAGTCGTGATGCAATTTCTTAGTTTTACCAGCGGCAGTTGCGGAAACTGCTATTATCTTGGAACCGAGGCTGCTGCCGGCAAAGCGGCGGGGGGAATCCTTATTGATGCGGGTGCTTCCATGCGCAGGGTGAAACGTGTGATGCAGGATTGCAAACTGTCTCTGGACACGGTCCACAGCATACTTGTGACTCACGACCATCTGGACCATATACGATTCCTGGGAACCTACTGCAAATATCTGCGTCCCAGGGTCTGTGCCACCAGGAAGCTTCACGGCGCCCTTGCCGCCCACAGCTTCACCAAAGACCATATTGCATCATGCCGTGTTGTGCTGGAAGAGAACAGCTGGAACAGGGTGGGCGATTTCGAAGTGAAATTCTTTGAAGTGCCGCACGATGCCACCCAGACCGTGGGCTACGCCGTGAGATATGGCGAGCGCCTTCTGGTTCTTATGACAGATCTGGAACACGTGACGCCGGAGGCAATGGAACTTGCAAAGCAGGCCGATACTGTGGTGATAGAAAGCAATTATGATTATGACATGCTGGTAAACGGCCCATATCCTCCGGAACTGAAGGCCCGTATACTTAACGAAGGTCACCTGTGCAACAGCGAAACGGCCCAGGCGATTAAGGAATTTTATCATCCAGGCCTGAAGAACCTTTTCCTGTGTCATCTTTCCGGAAACAACAACACTCCCGAAATTGCATACAACTGCGCCCTTGCCGCCCTTGAAGAGATAGGCGTGCAGAAGGGCACGGTTCACCTGCGCACTCTGGAGCGCGGGGTTCCAAGTCCTGTTATCCGGCTGTAGGATTTACTCCTTGTTCTGTGACATCCATTTGCGGTGGAGACGCTTCACGTATGACTTGCGCTGAAGCATCCATTTCTGCACCATCTGGGTTTCAATCTCGCTGTTTGCGTCCAGTTTCATGCCTTTCACGGTGAAACGCAGGAATGCGGCGATGTGCCTTTTCAGCTTCTCCTGATAGATATCATCCACCGGAATAAGGATTGCGCTGTCTTCTATGTTGTGCATCAGACGGTTGATGGCGGTTCCGAAAAAGATAATTGACGGAGTGAGGGCCACATATGCGCTTACATTAGGCGGAATGTTGGTGCCCCTGCTGCGTACTGCATTGCGCAGAAGCTTGTAGTCTTCCGAAACATCCTCGTTGTTAAGCACCAGGTCCATCAGTTCTGCCTGTGAATCGGCCTCCAGGTTCTGGTCCGGCCAAGGGCGAATGAGTTCTTCCGTATCCCCATAGTGTTTCTTGAAGAAATGGTATATGAGGTCTCTTGAAACATGGTCGTAGGAAGGGTAGATGGTGATTTTGCCGAAGAAATACAGGATATGCGGATTCTTCATGATAAGGGCTACAAGACCGTCCCACAGGTTGTCTATGGCGAAAATGCTTCGGGAGCCAGCCTTTGAACCCTGGTACTCCGGAGCCACGAAGTTGCGTCCCAGCTCTATCATGTGCGGAAGATAATCCTTGATGAACTTGTCTGAAAAGCGGAACTGGTGCGAACTTGCCAGGACAGGCTGTCCGTTCTCGTCAAAGATGGCGTCCGGACCCATGAAAAAGCGGTATCCGCCAATGATTGCCTCCTCGTCCGGATCCCATACGATAAGCTGCTTGTACGGGCTGTCCATCATGTCGTATTCGTCCAGATCCAGTTCTGCGCCGGTAGAACCTCCCTCGGCACGGAAGGCCTCTTCCCTGATACGGCCAATCTCACGCAGGACATTTGGCGAATCGTGCCAGGTTACCACATACAGCTCGTTGTGGCCTTTGTTGGTGTCTTCCAATTTCTTGTCCGGGGTGAGTTCGGCTTTCAAAAGTTCTACCGGAACCGGGTCTATTATCTTTTCCATGATGTATGGGTTTTGAAGCTGTTTCTTATCGGGTTCAATCTAATGTTGCGGGCCATGGGTTTGATACAATCCCAGCCATATCAAGCATTGCGCTGAAGGCTGCATTTCGCAGGCGCGCAATCTCATCTTTTCTAAGCTTCTTTGTATCGGGAACAAGAGGCTTGCCTATGTGGATTGTGACCAGAGGTTCTTTGCTGTTGCCGAAAAACTTGAATATTCCCTTGCGTTCCCTGAAAGTGAGTGTGCACGGGATTATGGGCTTTGCATATTTGTATGCCATGTTGAATGCGCCTTTCGTAAGGGGACGTATCGGGGCATAGAAATTCCAGCTGCAGCTTTCGGGGAAAATGTGTATCCAGGCCTTTCTGGCATTAAGGGTGTCGAACGCTTCGTTGAAGCAGCGCAGGCCGTTGCGATCCTCGGGAATGGGGATGCCTCCAATGGTGCGCATGAAGAAGTTGTCCTTGCCCTGGAACGGCAGACGGTACATGGGAATCCATACTCTGCGGAAGCGTATGCCGTACAGGATGCATATCATGTCCCAGCGGAATACATGGTTGCATATCGTCATGGCTCCGTTTTCCAGCAGATGGCGGTTTTCCTTCAAGTTTTCTCTTCCTTCAACCTTCAGACCGTAACGCAGCCTTGCCAGAGGAAAGGCCAGGGTGTTCAACAGGAAATATGTGATGAAGCGGTGAAACTTGAACTTGAATGAGTTGTCCAGATACGGATATGTTTCGTCAAAGGCTATTTCTGTCTGCTCTCCCCTTATTGCGGCCATTTTCACATATGGGTCTGTTCCGGAGAATTCCGCGAATGGTTGCGGAACAAACACCTCGTCTTTTACAACGAAGTTCCTGTATGCCGGGCCGTAGCTGGAGTAGTCTTTCATTTTCTGTTGATGCCGTAGCGTTATGATTCGGGCAAAAGTAATAAAAAATAGTGATACTATGCGTTCATAATTGCGTATTTTTATGATATGAGGGCTTATCGGGCTTTTGCGTCATTCATTCTTTAGTATATTTGTATTTGAGTTTCGCATTTGCGAAACAACCATATTTAGAGACCTTTAGGTCGATAGTAAGTC
>JAKSKO010000045.1 GCA_024401715.1 Bacteroidales bacterium | reverse complement strand
AGAACTGACGTTGATGAAAATAATTGCAATTTTATTTGGAAAAGTCTTAGAATACTTTGGGGGTCACATCATTTTACGCCTTCTATCCACAAAAACCGCCTATTTTATGGATAGGATCGTCAGTATCGCTAGCGGCGGCAACATCGGCCGGGAGGACAGCCTTTGGCTGGAGCTGCCCGCACCGGCCGATGTAACAGCCTGGCCCCGTTCCGCCAGGCTGTGGTGCTCACTTCCCAAGTATCCAAGTTGCCGCAGCCTCGCAATACGAGGCTCGGCTGCTACAGCCTGCCACTGCGGGGGGCTCTGTGAAATGGCCCTCCTCATGGCGGCTGTCACCAACCAAAAATGTGTTGCCTCTTTCAAAAATTATTGTACCTTTTTTGCCCTAACGGATGTGCTGCTTCATCAGAGCCCCAATGCAAACATTTATTTGGAAATCGGGAGAATTTGATTAATTTTGCAGTATAAAATTTAATTGCATACAATCTAAATTAAAGAGCTATGGCTAACACAAAAGAGCACAATTGCGAAAAATGTCCTATGAGGGCGAAATACGACGTTAATCCAAAGGCTTTCGGCAGCCGCGTATGGCGCTGGCACATCAACTTCTGCCCGGGATGGAAGGCATATTTCACATCCCAGACTCCGGAAATGAAACAGGAGCTTAGGGCAAAATACGATTTCAAGAAATATCAGGACTAATGACAGAGCTTGATCCCCTGAAGCTGGAAAACCAGCTGTGTTTCCCCCTATACTCTGCGGCAAAGGAAGTTGTGCGCAGGTACAGGACTTTTCTGGAGCCGCTGGGGCTAACCTACACCCAATACATCACTATGATGGTGATGTGGGAGCATAAAAGCCTTAGCGTTGGCAGGATAGGGGAACTGGTGAACCTGGATTCCGGCACCCTCACCCCGATGCTGAAAAAGATGGAGGCAGCCGGCCTTGTGAAGCGCTGCCGCAGCAAAGCCGATGAGAGGGAGCTTATAGTCTCCATCACCGGAAAGGGAGAGCAGCTGCGAGCACAGGCGCTGGACATCCCGGCAAAAATGGGATCATGCACATCCTTAACAATGGAAGAGGCCCTGCAACTGAGGACCCTTCTGGCAAAACTAATCTGACTATGACAAATTCATTTTACGATCTCAAGGCCATAAGCCTGAAAGGCAAGGAAACAAGCATGGCCGACTTCAAAGGGAAAGTTATTCTTGTAGTGAACACCGCCAGCAAATGCGGATTCACCCCACAGCTGGAAGGTTTGGAGGCCCTTTACAAAAAATACAAGGATCAGGGTCTGGTGATCCTAGGTTTCCCTTGCAACCAGTTTGCAAACCAGGAGCCCGGTGACGAGAAAAGTATAGAGGGAGGCTGCATGCTGAACTATGGCGTAACCTTCAAGATGTTCTCCAAGATTGACGTGAACGGAGAGAACGAGCACCCGGTTTACACCTGGCTGAAAAGCCAGAAGAAAGGCAAAGGCACCTTCGGCAACAAAATCAAATGGAACTTCACCAAATTCCTTCTGGACCGCAACGGCGAAGTTATCGGCCGATATGGCAGCATTGTGACTCCGGCAAAACTTGAGGCTGAAATTCTGAAGCTTCTTTAAACGAAAACGCTATACCATGAAAACAATAAAAAACCAAGAATTCGGAGGCGAAAGGCCGCTGTATGCAAGCAGGGACCTGTTCTTGGAGGAAGTAACAATCCACCCCGGAGAATCTTCCATCAAGGAAAGCCGTAACATTCAGGCCGAAAGATGCCGCTTCGAGGGTAAATATGTCTTTTGGGAGAATGAGGATTTTACGATAAAGGACAGCTACTTTGCCGAAAGTTCCCGCAGCAGTTTCTGGTATAGCCGCAACTGCCGCATGAGCGGCTGCAAAAGCGATGCGCCGAAGCTCTTCCGCAGAATGGAAGGACTTCAGGTGGAGAACACCATATTCAACAACGCGCTGGAATTCCTGTGGGACTGCCGCAACGTGAAACTGAAAGACGTGAAGATAGACAAATGCGACTATGCCTTCATGCACACGGAAAACGTGGAGATAAGCAACTACCGCCAGGACGGAAACTACAGCTTCCAATATGCGAAGAATGTGGAGATTCACAACGCAGTGATTAACTCTAAGGACGCATTCTGGGAGGCCGAGAACATAACGGTTTACGACTCCGAGATAAACGGAGAGTATTTGGGATGGTATGCCAAAAACATGAAGCTGGTGCGCTGCCGTCTTAGCGGAGAGCAGCTTCTATGCTATGTGGACGGCCTTGTGCTGGAAGATTGCAGCTTTGAAAAAGACGCGAACCTGATGTTTGAATACTCTACGGTGCAGGGCACAATAAAAGGCGACGTTACCAGTATAAAGAATCCTAGCAGCGGTCACCTTTCAATAGAAGGGAGTCTGGGCGAGATGATTTTGGACGAAAACCAGAAAGAACCCGCAGACTTCAGCTTTACAGCTGGAAATCAAAGCAGGATCTGACAGCAGTGTAAGGACGCACCTTGCTGTTGGCAACTGCAACATGTGCAGGATGCACAGAGTAGGCCTTGAGGGCTTCCTCACTCTCGAAAGTGGAATCCAGCATAACATCAACATTACTGCTTGAAAGGCCTTTGGTATAAACCCTTATATCCATAAGGCCTTCAATTTTGCCCCTTAGGGATTCCAAGCCTTCAATAATGCCCGCCTTCACCTGCTCTTTCTGCTGCGGATCAAGCTCATCTTTGAGTTTCCAGAGAATAACGTGTTTTACCATAGAAATATAGGTATTCAATTTATATTCAACAAATATAACAAAGAAGTTAACGCCCCGAAAAGGGGGTTTACAAAAATGTTACAAAGCTTCCGGACCCAAATATAGCTAAAAAAGCGAAACCACAGAAATCTGTGGCTTCGCAAGTTTGGTTTAGGTTATAAATATTTCACTTTGGCAAAGGTATAGCATAGTACAGTGGAGGTCAAGGGAGATTTCTACATATTTTTGGGATAAAAGGCATTTTTTGTCTACCGAAGTTATAGAATTGAAGAAATTGACTAACTTTGCAGAAAAATTTAAACTTATGTTTGCAAAAGAGATTTACATGCAGCGCCGCGAAGCGCTGGTGAAAAAGATGCAGGAGATGGGCCAGGGAGGCATTGCAATATTCCTTGGTAACAACGATGCGCCAATGAATTACAGGGACAACTGCTTCCGATTCCGCCAGGATAGCAGCTTCAGCTATTTCTGGGGCATAGACGAGCCCGGTTTCGCAGCCAGCCTGAATCTGGAAAACGGCAAGGCATGTATCTATGCCGACGATATAGACATAGACGACATAATTTGGACAGGTCCGCAGCCAAGCGTTGCAGACAAGGCAGAACTTGTGGGCGTAGCGCGCTGCGCCAGCCAGAAGGACTTCGAGACAGCAGTGCAGTTTGCCCTGCAGAACGACGTTCCGGTGCATTTCCTTCCGCAGGCACGCTACTGGAACAGGCTTAGGATGGCAGAACTCACCGGAACCGCCGCAGCGGAGGTATTCAACGCCGCCCCATACGAGGACGGAGACTATGTTCACGCCTCGCAGGAGCTTGTGAAAGCCGTAGTAGAGCTGCGCCTTATAAAGGACGCCGTGGAGATTGCGGAGATAGACAAGGCTTGTGACATGGGCGTCATAATGCACAGCATAGGCCGAAAGGCCTGCAAGCTTGGCGCACTTGAAAGAGACATAGCGGGAGCAATGGACGCATATGCCAACTGCAAGGGCTGGGGCGTTTCCTTCCCTACAATCCTAAGCCAGAACGGCCAGACTCTTCACGGCCACGACCACAGCCAGATTATCACTGACGGACGTCTGCTGCTTGTGGACGCCGGACTAACCATGGACAACTACTATTGTTCCGATTTCACCCGCACCTACCCTTCCAGCGGACGTTTCACCCAGCAGCAGAGGGAGATCTACGACATTGTGGAAGGTGCCAACGAAACCGCATTCAAACTGGCGAAACCGGGCACGACATACCGCAGCGTACATATCGACAGCTGCAAATACATCCTCGGCGGCTTGAAGGAACTGGGCATCCTTAACGGCGATGTGGACGAGATGAGCGCAGAAGGCATTGCAGGCATGTTCATGCCTCACGGCCTTGGCCACAACATGGGCCTGGACGTACACGACATGGAAGATCTGGGAGAAAACCTGGTTGGCTATGATCCGGACCAGCAGCGCGCACAGCAGCTGGGCCTGGGCAGCCTCCGCATGGCCCGCAAACTGGTTCCCGGACACGTTATAACAGATGAACCGGGCATCTATTTCATCCCTGCACTCTGGGAATACTTCCGCAAGAACAAGATGGACAAGGGCTTCGTGAACTTCCAGAAGCTTCAGGCATACGAAAACTTCGGTGGCATAAGGCTGGAAGACGACCTTCTAATCACCGAAAACGGTGTGCGCCATCTGGGAACCACACGCCTCCCTATAAAAGCGGCCGATGTGGAGGAAACAATGGCCAAAGAATAGAAAATTGCGCACGACAGTACATAAGACAGCGATTATTCTGGCAACACTGATAATGTTGCCAGCGCTGCTTATGCCGGTATCGGCCCTTTGCCAGGACGGTTACAAGAAAAATGATGGAAAACTGATGCCCTACATCATTGAGGGCAAGGACACTATTTTCCTGCAGCCCCTGAAACCGGCAAGGGTATATGATAAGAAAAAACGCCAGAAAGGGCGCGAATGGCGCAAATACTACCGTCTGGTGTACAATTTCGCGCGTGTATATCCTTATGCCCTGGTGGCGAAGGACGTGGTGATGCAGGCAGACAGCACCATAAAGGCCAACAAGCTGAAATACATAAGCAAGGACAAGTATGTGGAGAGCATTGTGAAGGATCTTTTCAACAGCTTTGAACAGCCGATGAGAAACATGACCGTAAGCCAGGGCCAGCTGCTTATGAAACTGATAGACAGGGAGTGCGGAATAAGTTCCTACAACATCATCAAGCAGTTCAAGAACCGCTTTGCCGCGGGATTCTGGCAGGGAGTGGCCAAACTGTTCGGCAACAACCTGAAAAAGCCGTACGACCCCAAAGGAGACGATGCCGCCACAGAAGAACTGGTGCAACAGTGGCACAACGGCACTTTCGAACGCACATACTTTGAAATTTTCTGGGAATATCCCCCTATGACAGAGCTTCCTCCGAAATACAGAAAACCGAATCTTTCTCTATCCAGGAATCAAGAACGATAAGACGCGCCCCGCTTTCCAGCGTCTGGTTCACATCCACGTGATAGTGGCCGAAAACAAAGCAGTCCACCCTGCGGCTGCGGCACACTTCATTGCAATACCTCACCAAAGGCTCATTATCCCCTTTCCACTGATACTTCTCCCCGCGGGCAAGGCGGTTGCTCTTGCTCCATCCAAAGCCCAGGGCCATTGCAAGTGTGGGATGAATGAAGGTGCTGAACATGAACTGCAGGAAACGGTTGTGGAAAATGCCGTGAAGCAGGCGGTAACCATAATCCTTCCTGTCAAAACCATCCCCGTGGCCTATGCACACCGTCCTTCCCCCTATTGTGATGAAAGAAGGCTGGCAGAGAACAGTCATTCCAAGTTCACGAAAATAGCTGTAGGCCCAGACATCGTGGTTGCCCGGCATGAAATAGACCTTCACCCCGGAGGAAATAAGCCTGTCCAGGGCAGCGAAAACCCGCACATAGCCCTTCGGCACGGTATATTTCCACTCGTACCAGAAATCCCAGATATCTCCAAGAAGATACAGGGCGGCGGTTTCTTCGTTGTTTATGCTGTCCAGAAAAGCCACAAAACGCCTCTCCCTGTCCTGCGGGTCAAATGCCTGCAGGCCAAGATGTACATCGGAGGTGAAATATGTTTTGCTTCGGCCCATCCCCTATGCGAAGAAACAGTATGCAAGGATTCCCGCACCGATTATTGCGCAGTAAAGGGCGAACCATTTCAGCGATGCCCTTTTAACAAGGTCTATCATAACCTTGCAGGCGAAAAGGCCTGAAAGGAAGGCGGACACAAAGCCAAGAACCAGGGCCGGCATGCCTATGGCCTGTGCCGACTGGGCAAAGCCGCCGTCCAGCAGGTCCAGAAAAGCCTCCCCGAGGATAGGCACCAGCACCATGAGGAAGGAGAACTGGGCCATGACATCGCGCTTCACCCCGCACAGAAGGCCGGTTGAGATGGTGCTTCCGCTTCTGCTGAGGCCGGGAATGACGGCAACAGCCTGCGCAAGGCCCACAACAAAGGCCTGCAGATATGAGATGCCTCCTCGATGTGCAGAAGCCTCCTTATCGGCCGATTTCCTGCCAAGAACATCGGAAAGATACAGAAGGACGGAGGTCAGGAGAAGGGCGCAGCCCACAACCAGAAGGCCGTCGAACAGGGCTTTCACCGCATCCTTGAAAAACATGCCCACAACGAAAACCGGAACCATTGAGACGCCTATCTTCAGGATATAGTCTGTCTGGTCGTTATATCTGAACTGGAAAAGGCCGCAGAGAAGGTCCCATATCTGTTTGCGGAACACAACAATCGTGGCAAGAACCGTTGCCGCATGCACGATTATCTCGAAGGAAAGGAAGGCCTCGTCATCCGGCATCTGAATGCCCAGAATCTCCCTGCCTATCATCAGATGTCCGCTGCTGGACACCGGAAGAAACTCTGTAAGGCCCTGGATAAGGCCCATTATTATACCTTCAAACCACTCCATTACTCTTTCTCCTTGCGCATTATGGAGACTATGATTATGACTATACCGCACACCATAACCAGCGGCGCAGCCACAAGTCTCTGGAAATCAAACATATCGTAATTGAAAACGGCCGGGTCCTTAACGCCGCCGCCACAAAGCAGGATAAAACCTGAAATAACCACAACAAGACCGACGATAAGCAGCTTGATGCCCTTCTCTGTCATTGCAAACTTGTTTTCCGCCATATTAAAAATACAATTCTTCTTTTGTTAACGTAACCATTCTGCCCACGATGAAATAGGTTGTTCCAACGCAAAGCAGGACACCCGAAGCCACAACTATCCCCATCACCAGCAGAAGCTGCTCCAGCTGGAAAACCGCAAACATCTGCTGGAACTGGCTCTTCACAAATACAAGGATGGCCAGCAGCATTATGATTGCCCACAAGGCCGATATCACCCCCTGGAAAAGCGCTTCCAGAAGGAATGGGGCCCTGATAAAGGATTTGGTTGCACCCACCAGCCTCATGGTGTGTATGCTGAAACGCTTTCCGAATATATTCAGGCGCACGGTGCTGTTTATGAGCACCAGCGAAATGAACAGGAGGAAAGATATGAAGATAAACAGCACATAACCTATCCTGTGAAGGTTGCTGTTAAGGGTCTCGATAAGGGATTTCTGCCACACGACCTCGTCCACAAGGGGATTTTCCGATATCACGGCCACAAGGGAATCCAGTTGTGCGGGAGTGACATAGTCCGCGTGCATGGAAAGATTCACCGATACCGGAATGGGGGCGGTCTCGAAAACACTTAGGAAGTCTGCCCCAAGCAGCTCTTCCATCTCCCTGGCACCCTGCTCACGGCTTACGAATTCCGATGCCTTCACCCACTCTGCCTTATCCATTCCGGCCTGGAATTTTCTGGCCTGGCCCTCGGTCACATCGGACTTGAAAACAACGGAAACCGGCATGTGCTCCTTCACGTAATCGGAGACATTGCGGGCGTTTACAAGAAGCAGCGAAGCCACCCCCACAAGCAGCAGTACAAGCGAGATGCTAAGCACCGAAGAAAGGTAGGCGCTTACTAGTCTCTTATGCATTATTTTGTTCTCCGATGTTGCCATAAAATGCCCTTCCAGCGCGTAAAGATAATGATTTATCAAAAAAAATTCTTAAATTTGTAGCGAAAATTTGTCAATTTGTATGGAAGGCGCTGTTAAAAGAGTATTGTTCGTAAATTCTGAGATGACCCCCTATCTGAAAGAGACAGATATCGCTGATTTCAGCCTGGCTCTCTGCACCGGCATCCAGGACAAGAAGGTGGAAATAAGAACGTTCATGCCCAGGTACGGTCTCATCAACGAGCGCAAAAACCAGCTTCACGAAGTAATACGCCTCAGCGGCATGAACATCATAATTGACGATGTGGACCGTCCGCTAATCATCAAGGTGGCTTCCCTTCCATCGGCCAGAATGCAGGTATACTTCATAGATAACGAGGACTATTTCCGCCGCAAGGCAATGTATACCGATGAGGCAGGCAAATTCTTTGAGGACAACGGAGACCGCGCCGTTTTCTTCGCACGCGGCGTGCTGGAGACAGTGAAAAAGCTTCGCTGGTCCCCTGACGTGATACACTGCACAGGCTGGATTTCACACGTCCTGCCCCTCTATCTGAAAAAATGCTATAAAGACGATCCTATCTTCGCTTCAAGCAAGGTGGTTCTGTCCCTTATCAACGATACTCCGTCCGATGACGCATTCAACCCGAAGCTAAGCGAAATCATCCAGTTCCAGGGTGTAAGCGCAGAGGACGTTACTGCCATGGAGCATCCAAGTGGCATCAATCTTGCTAAACTTGCAATCGAGTACAGCGACGGCGTCATTGCATCGGCAGACAAGGTTCCTGCGGAACTTATGGACTATGCAAAGAAGAAAGGCCTTCCATGCCTGCCTTTTGATGCAAAACAGCTTGCTGACGGAAGCTACGTGGACAGTTACAAATCATTTTACGACAAACTGTAATGAAAATCATAAACAGACTTGCAGGTATTTTCATGAGCTGTGCCATCCTTGGAGGCACAGTTTCGTGTGTTAAGGTGAATTACAACCTTGGCGCCGACATTATCCCGGAAAGCGAGAAATTCGTTACCGAAACCGTAGTCATTCCCCTGGACAGCATATACACCAGATCCATGGACAAGATTAGCGGTTACAGCACCCTGCGTATGTGTGTGGGCAGCATCAAAGACCGTATTGACGGAGCAACACGCATACAGCGCAGAGGCAGTGCAGTGGCGCTTCTTCCACTTGTGTCCAAACTGAACTGGGGTAAAGACCCTATCCTGAAGGACTTCAAGATAGAGATTGTGAAGGACAGCAGCTCGTTTGCCAACGAGGACCAGAAGAAGATTCTGCAGAACCTGCGAATCTATGACCTGCAAGACATCACAGATCCGGAAGACCTTGGCGTGAAACCTTTCGACAGCCTGTATTTCTATTCCAACGATATCCTTGTATCGGATTTTGAAGGATGCCAGACGGTTACCAAAGGTTCCACCCTTTACGGCGGCGAAGGTACTGCAACTTTCATTTTCAGCGAGGAATTCGCCATGAGGTACATGGGATCCGGCATAGAGGAATACGATTCAACATCAAACTACTCCAAGAATCACCCGGGCATATTCATCTGCGTGGATGATCCCGTTAATGACGGCGGCCGTTTCAACTTCTTCAACCTCACATCCTTCAACACCAAAAACAGCGAGGTTCTTGGCAGCTATGCCACTTTGAATTTCAGCGCAATTTTCGACGAGGAAACAAACGAGAGAAGAGACACAAGCTATCTGTTCGCCCTGGGTGCCAACAATCTTAAAGAACTTTCATGCTCGGCCTTCAACACAAATGAAGAGGAGTATATAGGATATATCCACAAGCCGGTGGCGGAGCAGGACATTATGCTGGAGGGCGGCACAGGTATCAAGCCAGTGCTGCGCGGCCAGTATCTCAGGAACATCGTTCTGGATGCCTTGTCGCAGAAACTTCCGAACGTAGAGGATATGGCACAGAAAGAGCAGCTTATCATCAACAGGGCAAGCCTCATCTTCCCATTTGACGTGCCACAGGCAGTGGAGGAATGGGATTTCTATCCCGATATCCTAAGCCCTACCATACGTCTGGAAAGCAAGGAAGGTGAAGACGTGTTCTATGTTGGCATCTCGGACTCTTCCGTTTCGGAGGAGAACCAGGGCGAGATGGATAACAGCAACCTCTGCTATCAGCCGGACATCACCCACCACCTCCAGAGCATACTTGCAACACCGAAGGATTCCGTTGCGAAGCTGGAGATAGCGAACGTATGGCTTCTTATCCTGGCGGAAGAGACCTACACCGTGCAGAACAACAACAGCGCGAATGACTATTACAACCAGATGGCCTATCTGAACTACTACAACCAGATGATGGGCGGTTACGGAGGATATGGCGGATACGGTGGCTATGGTTATGGCGGTTACGGCGGATACGGCAACTACAACTATAACAACTACTATATGATGCAGGCATACTATAACAGTATGAACAGTTCTTCATCATCCACCACCACAGCCAACCTCCTGGACAAGGACAGGTATTACAACTGCAGGCTGAGGGGCCCGAAAGCCGACGGGGAAAAGCCAAGATTGAAAATCACATATTCCTACATGAAGGAGCAATAAATAAAATGTCCGGGTTATTGGCCCGGACATTTTGTTCAAGGATGGGTTAAAATTATTTAACTTTCTCCTCGATGTATTTGATAACGTCGCCTACAGTTGTGATGTTCTCTGCAGCGTCCTCATCTGGAATAGAGATATCGAAAGCTTTCTCGAACTCCATAATAAGCTCTACTGTATCAAGAGAGTCTGCGCCAAGGTCATTATTGAAAGAAGCAGCCTCAGTTACAGCCTCAGGAGCAACACCCAGTTTGTCAACGATGATTGCTTTTACTTTTTCTGAAATTGATGACATAATGTTTTTTGTTTATATTAATACTTAAATTCTCAAATCAGTACGCAAATATAGTTATTTTTCTTGTATATACAAAGAATGGGCCTATTTGCTGATTCTATGCCATACCCTGAAGCCGTGTATGGATACAATAAAATAGCAAAACCACATGGCAATCATTATAGCTGCGTTAGAAGATGGGTGGATTATCATTGTATGAGTCCACAGGCCCAGATAAACGGTGTTCACTACTATCCATATGACCCACTGCTCCATAAAAGCGAAGGTCATCAGAAGCTGGGCAACAATCTGCATCACCACGGCGGCGCCGTCCAGCCACGGAGATGTGGCACCGAAATGTTTCAAGGCCATACCCGTTAACACAGAGGCAATGGCAATGGCTATGACGCCAAGCGTACGCATGGTCCAGTTCAGACGCCTTCCCTTAACCTGGGCTTCCTGCGCATCGGCAGACATGCTTGCCCCGTTTCTGGTCCACATGAAAAAACCTATCACCTGCATGGGCACCAGATATGCAAGATCCATCCATCCCACACCGATATTGCCCTCATACAAGGCAACAACACCCTGGCATATCACTGTCGGAAGGCCGAATATATAGTTCCATATGCTGCCGTCGGAAGACAGCACCACATTGGCCACTCCCAGCACAGCTGCGGCAAAGGTCACAATCCTGATGATGCTTAACGGCCATTCCCCCGCCACAAAAAGTTCCACTACGTTGCAGGATACAATTATGCAAAGCATGGTTATGGCAAACGGAGACAGAATGCTATTTTTCTTATTCTTTTCCATTGTTCAATTCTGTTTTCAGTGTCCGAGCCAGTTTCGGTCCGGTTATTCTTGCTATATCCTCTTCACTTGCAGCCGCAATCCTGGCAACAGAGCCGAAGTGCAGCAGCAGTCTTTCTTCCATCTTTTCACCCACGCCTTTGATATGCCTTAGGGCGGAATCTATCTGTGACTTGCTCCTGAGGTTCCTGTGATGCGTGATGCCGAAGTGGTGGGCCTCGTCCCTTACGCGCTGCAGCAGCTTAAGCGCCTGTGAGTTCCTGTCCAGGAACAAAGGGTAGGGGTCTCCAATTCGGATAACCTCCTCCAGACGCTTTGCAAGGCCCACGACGGTAAGCTTGTCTGTGATGCCAAGCTCCGAGAGGGCTTCGTAGGCAAAAGCCAGCTGGCCCTTGCCGCCGTCTATCACTATCAGCTGGGGAAGGTCGTCCGGGTTCTCTGCCAGCATGCGGGAATAGCGGCGGTTCACAACCTCCTTCATGGAAGCGTAGTCGTTGGCTCCCACAACGGTCTTGATATTGAAGTGCCTGTAGTCGCTCTTGGACGGTTTGCCGCCGCGGAAAACCACGCAGGAGGCCACAGGATTGGTTCCCTGGATGTTGGAGTTATCGAAACACTCTATGTGCTGCGGCAGCTCTGTCATCCCAAGTGCGTCACGCAGTTCCTCCACCACCTTGCGGTTGAAGTTGTCCAGATCTGTGTGCTCTTTCTGTTTCATGGCATTGAAGCGCATTTCCCGGGCGTTCTTGGCACTTAATTCCAGCAACGACAGTTTGTCTCCCCTTGCAGGGATATGAAAGCTTACGCCCTGGAAATCGGCATCGGGAAGAAAAGGAACAACCACTTCCCTGCTAAGCTCGCCGAACTTGCTGCGTATCTCCTCTATGAAGGTGCTCAGAACCGATTCCTGAGGTTCTTCTATGCCCAGCTTGAAGCCCAGGTTCAGGGACTGGATTATGCTGCCCTCCCTCAGGCGCAGGAAGTTGCCGTAGGCATCGGAAGCATCGGTGATTATTGTGAAAACATCCAGATCCATATCGGCCGATGCAGAGATCACGCTCTTCGCATAGTGGTTGCTTATGCTCTGCATCTTGTCCTTGTAGATCTGGGCCTGCTCGAACTCCAGTCTTGAGGCGGCTTCCTCCATAAGAGTCCTGTAGCGGGCTATGATACGGGATTTGCCGCCCTTCAGCAGGGCCGCAATCTCGTCTATGTTGGCATTATAGTCCTCCAGGCTCACCGCACCCACGCACGGGCCGTTGCACCTGCCTATATGGAAATCCAGGCAAGGACGTATCTTGTGCTTAAGGATGACGTCGGAGGTGATTTTGTGATTACAGCTGCGCAGGGGATAGAGGCTTCTGAAAAGCTCTATAAGCGCCCTTGCGTGCATTACATTGCTGTACGGGCCGAAATAACGGCCCTGCTTGCGGTCCACGCGCCGCGTAAGGAAAACCTTAGGGAAATCATCATAGCTGATGCATATCCACGGATAGGTCTTGCTGTCTTTCAGCAGTATGTTGTAGCGTGGTTTGTACTGCTTTATAAGGTTGTTTTCCAGCAGAAGGGCATCGGCCTCGCTGTCCACAACCGAATACTGCGCATCGGCAATCTTGCTTACCATTATGGCAGTTTTGCGGGTGAGGCGTTCTGCCGGCACGAAATACTGCGCCACCCTCTTGTGAAGGTCCTTGGCCTTACCCACATAAATGACATTTCCCTCGGCGTCATAATAACGGTAGACGCCGGGGGAATGAGGAAACAATGCTATTTTCTCCTTGACGGTCATTGAAGAAGACTAGAAAACCTCTTCCAAAGCCACCTGAATACCTTTGCCGCGCAGGTCGCGCTTCAAGATAGTGCCGTCAGGGCCGATAAGCATGATGTGAGGGATACCCTGGATAGAGTAGATCTCTGTAGGGATCTTCTGTGCATCAATGATATGGTTCCAATTTATGCCATAGGCTGCTGCAGTATCTATGGAAGCCTGAGGCTTGTCCCACACTGCAACGGAAACCATATTCAGGCCCTTTGGACCGTATTTGGCATAAACTTCCTTAAGGTTGGGAATCTCGCGTTTGCAAGGGCCGCACCATGAAGCCCAGAAGTCCACCAGGCAGTACTGGCCTTTTCCCGCATAGTCAGAGAGCTTTGCAACACGTCCGTCCGGCTGCGGAATCTCGAAATCTATGAACTGTGTGCCCGGAGCTGTCTTTGCAAGGCCCTCATACATGGTTTTCAACTGCTGTATGGTTGGGTCTGCAAGGGCGTTGGGACCAAGATTGTTGATAACACTCATGATGCCCTCGCCGTCGGTAACGCCAACCTGCTCCATGAAGATTACCATCATCACGGCAACGCTGTCGTCATTGTGCTTCTTCAGGCCTTTTCTTGCAAGGGCGTCAACCGCTGTTGCCAATGCGTCATATTTGGCGTCCACAGCTTCCTCTTTCTGGCTGTCGTCCATCTCGGTGCTGCGTACAATCTCCATATACTCCTCGTTGAAGGCTTTGATCTTGTTTTCTATCTCCTGCTGATAGTTCGGCTCCTGGCATGCTGTGCACATTACAAGTGCAAGAGCCGCTGGAATAAAATACTTTTTCATTTTCTTAAAAACCATTAAAACAGACTGACCCCGGGGCCAGTCTGTTTTTATTAAACTAAAGTAACTTTGATATTACTTGTTCTCACGGCGTGGGCCACGGCCACCCTCGCGACGACCACCACGACGCTCACCGCCGCGACGCTCGTTGTTACCGGTAGCAGGCTTAGCTGCTGCAAGATTTGCATTAGGTGAAAGGTCTTTCTTACCGTAAACCTCACCGTTGCAGATCCATACTTTGATACCAAGTACACCAACTTTAGTGTGTGCCTCTGCAAGAGCGTAGTCGATGTCAGCACGGAAAGTGTGAAGAGGAGTACGACCCTCTTTGATCATCTCTGTGCGTGCCATCTCGGCGCCACCTACACGGCCTGCGATCTGAACTTTGATACCCTCTGCGCCAACACGCATTGCAGTTGCAATAGCCATCTTGATTGCACGGCGGTATGAAACACGACCCTCAATCTGACGAGCTATGCTCTCTGCTACGATTCTTGCATCAGTCTCCGGTCTCTTAACCTCGTAGATGTTGATCTGAACATCTTTCTTGGTTACCTTCTTAAGCTCATTTTTAAGTTTCTCAACTTCCTCACCGCCTTTGCCGATGATAACACCCGGACGGGCAGCCTGGATAGTTACAGTGATGAGCTTGAGTGTACGCTCTATCACAATCTTAGAAATGCTTGCTTTTGCAAGACGTACACCAAGGTACTCGCGGATCTTGTAATCCTCTGCGATTTTCTCGGCGTAGTTGCCACCAACCCAGTTGGACTCCCAACCACGGGTGATACCTATACGGTTAGAAATTGGATTTGTTTTCTGTCCCATAGTTATTAAGCCTCCACTGTTTTAGTATCAAGAATGATGGTAACATGGTTAGAACGCTTGCGGATACGACCGGCACGGCCCTGAGGGCAAGGACGGATACGTTTCAAAGTGCGACCAGGACCAACCATGATAGTCTTTACATAGACATTACCATTATCCAAATCTTTTGCATTGTCCGGATTCTTAGCCTCCCAGTTAGCGATAGCGCTCTTGAGGAGAACCTCCAGACGGATAGATGCCTCTTTCTTCGAGAATTTCAGAAGATCAAGTGCACGGTTTACTTCCACGCCACGGATGGTATCTGCTACCAGACGCATTTTACGTGGAGATGTAGGTACATCGTTAAGTTTAGCGATAGCGGTCTGCTTTTTAGCCTCTTTGTATTTCTCGGCCATCAAATGTTTACGAGCTCCCATAATTACTTACTTTTTTAAATTATTTACGATTGCCCGAATGGCCTTTAAATGTACGTGTAGGTGCAAACTCACCGAGCTTGTGACCAACCATGTTCTCAGTTACATAAACAGGAATAAATTTATTGCCGTTATGAACTGCGATGGTGTGGCCAACGAAATCAGGAGAGATCATGCTGGCACGAGACCAAGTCTTGATCACTTCTTTCTTCTTGCTGCCTTCATTCATAGCAAGAACTCTTTTCTCCAGGGCTTCCTGGATATAAGGACCTTTTCTTAAAGAACGACTCATAATCTAGCTTATTATTCCGTTATTTTTTTCTTCTCTCAATAATGAACTTGTTTGAAGTAGCTTTAGGGTTACGAGTCTTGTAGCCTTTTGCAGGAAGACCCTTGCGTGAACGTGGGTGTCCACCTGAAGCACGACCTTCACCACCACCCATTGGGTGATCTACTGGGTTCATTACAACACCACGGTTGCGAGGACGACGGCCAAGGTGGCGTACGCGACCTGCTTTACCATGTGATTCAAGATTGTGATCTGGGTTTGATACAACGCCCACAGTTGCGCGGCAGGTTACAAGCACCATGCGAGTCTCACCTGAAGGGAGACGAAGGATAGCGTGGTTGCCCTCACGAGCGGCAAGCTGAGCATAAGTACCTGCAGAACGTGCCATAGCAGCACCCTGACCAGGACGAAGCTCGATATTGTGAACAAGTGTACCAAGTGGAATCTCAGCCAGAGGAAGAGTGTTACCCACCTCAGGAGCTACGCCTGCACCTGACATAATTGTCTGGCCGACTTTAAGTCCGTTAGGAGCGATGATGTATCTCTTTTCTCCGTCCTCATATTTTACAAGCGCGATGCGTGCGCTGCGGTTTGGATCGTACTCGATAGTCATTACCTCAGCAGCCATGTTGTCTTTGGTGCGGAGGAAGTCGATGATACGATACATTCTCTTGTGACCACCGCCGATATAGCGCATAGTCATCTTACCCTGATTGTTACGTCCACCACTCTTGCGGATAGGCTGAAGCAGTGATTTTTCAGGAGTCTTGCAGGTAATCTCGTCAAAAGCACTAATTACCTTATTCCTCTGTCCAGGGGTTGTGGGTTTGTATTTCTTTACTGCCATTGTCGTTTACCTTTTAGATATTAGCGTAGAAATCTATCTTATCTTCACCTTCAAGAGTTATATAGGCTTTCTTGAAGTGGTTGGTGCGTCCGGTGAGGATGCCGGCCTTGGTGTAGCGTGATTTCTTCTTACCATTATAATTAACGGTATTGACGTCTGCTACAGTCACGCCGTATTTCTGCTCTACCGCTGTCTTGATCTCGAGTTTGTTGGCCTCGCGATTGACGATGAAGCCGTAGCGGTTCAACTTTTCGCCCTGAGCCGTCAGCTTCTCTGTTACTATTGGCTTAATCAGAATTTCCATTTCTTTTTCTCCTTATTTAAGACGTGAAGCAAGGATTTCCTGTACACCGTCTGTAAGAACCACGTTGTTTGCGTTCATTACAGCATAAGTGTTGATCTCGTCAACAGTGATGACGTTAACATTAGGAAGGTTGCGTGATGAAAGGAAGATGTTGTCTGAGTTCTGTGGAAGAACGAAGAGGATCTTGCGGTCTCCGGCCTTAATGTTCTTAAGGATGTTTGTGAACTCTTTGGTCTTAGGAGCCTCCATTTCAAACGGCTCTACAAGAACGATAGCCTCTGCCTGTGCCTTGTATGAAAGGGCTGAAAGACGGGCAAGCTGTTTCAGTTTCTTGTTAAGTTTGAAAGAGTAGCTGCGTGGCTGAGGACCGAAAGTACGTGCGCCGCCAACCCAGATGTTGGATTTAGTGGCACCGTGACGTGCTCCGCCACCGCCTTTCTGACGACCTATTTTCTTAGTACTATGGTCAATTGCCCAACGCTCTTTGGTAGCGTGTGTACCCTGACGCTGGTTGGCAAGATACTGCTTTACGTCAAGATAGATAGCGTGATCGTTAGGCTCAATGCCGAAAATTTCATTGTTAAGGGTAACCTCTTTACCTGAAGGAGTACCATCAATTTTCAATACAGGAAGTTTCATCGCTTAGTCCTCCAACAACAAATATGAACCCTTAGCTCCTGGAACGGAACCTTTTACAACAAGAAGATTGTTCTCAGGAATTACCTTAATCACCTCAAGGTTGAAAACCTTAACTCTCTGGTTGCCCATCTGGCCGGCCATGCGCATTCCTGGGAATACACGTGAAGGCCATGAACATGCACCGAGTGAACCCGGGTGACGGAGACGGTTGTGCTGACCGTGTGTGGTTCCGCCTACACCCTGGAAGTGGTGACGCTTAACTACGCCCTGAAAACCTTTACCTTTAGAAGTACCGACAACATCAATGAACGGAGTCTCTGCGAATACGTCAGCAACTGTCAGAGTGTCGCCTAATTTAAGCTCCTGAGCAAAATCGGCTGCAAATTCAGCCAGTTTGTACTTAGGTGTGGTTCCTGCCTTTTTGAAGTGGCCGAGTTCGGCCTTGTTGGCACGTGCTTCTTTTTTCTCGTCATAGGCAAGCTGTACAGCGGCATAACCATCTTTTTCTACTGTACGAATCTGCGTAACAACACACGGACCAGCCTCAATCACAGTGCACGGAAGATTTTTTCCGTCGGCACCGAATACGGAAGTCATTCCGACTTTCTTTCCAATTAATCCAGGCATTGGTTTGTTA
>JAKSKO010000044.1 GCA_024401715.1 Bacteroidales bacterium | reverse complement strand
TGGTCTTGATTTTTATATAAACGGGCGTAAAATCAAAAGATTTTATGTAAGTTTGTGTGAATAAAATTATTGAAAGTTATGAAAGTGAGATTAGCATCGGTATTTGTAGCGGCTGTTGCCGTTATTGCTTGCGCGTGCACCAAACCTGCACCGCAGAAGCAGAAAGAATTTGAGACAGTTTTCACCGGCGGATCGGCTGTTTACACAGAGACTGTGAATGGCGTTGCCCAGTTCAAGATTTCGCTGAATTCCAACTCAAAGGAATTTGAGTATGGGACGGTTAAGATGAACCTTTACACAAAGGATGTTGATCCTCTGGATTTCAAATTGGATGACGGAGATTACGTTCTTTCATCGGAGATAAATATCGGCACGGCGGGCGATATGATTGTGCTTACATCCGCCCTTGGCATGAAGGTGAATGTTGTGGATGCATCGGTGAATGTACAGTCCGGGAAAATCAGCGGAAGAATTTCTCTGGAGAACGGTGATGTCCTTAATTTCCATAGCCAGGAGGCCTTGCGTCTTTCATCAAGCAAACCGTTCGAGGGTTTCAAGGTGGAAGTTCTGGACAATTCATTCTATCAGCTCAGAATTTCAATTACTCCGGTAAATCCTGCACAGAGCTATTTCTATACCGTAATGCCTGTCTCACGTTTTGCAGGCAAGTCCGATTCGCAGATACTTTCGGAGATTCATAATTTTTATGCTGCCTTGATTCAGATGGGTATGGTGGAGAACGGTCCTATTGTTGTCACCAACGAGGAAACCGGTAAACTGGACCCGCTCACAGAATATGCTGTTTATGTGTATGGAGTTGAAAACGCTACGCCTGCCACCGGACTGTTTACCTATAAGTTCACAACATCGGACCAGAACAATCCTTCTGATGTCACCTTCTCCTCTACGATAAGTGACATTACAAAGAATGGCGCTCTTGCCAAGGTGGAGCCAAGCGACAATACCGTTCTGTATGTATGGGACCTCGTGCTTAAAAATACCTTTGACAGCTACGGAAAGGTAGAGGGCGAGTTCCTTTCAAAGTGGCTTACCAATCAGATTGACGGTTCTTTATGGAAGGACATCAAAGACGTTGTTGCCGGTTGTGGTGCAAGGGGACCTCAGGAATACACCTATGAAACCCTTTCCAGCAATTCAGAGTACGTTCTCTTTGCTGTCTGCGTAGACAGGGACGGCAATGCCGTATCCAAGGCCTATGTAAGTGAGCCGTTCAAAACTCTCGAGTCCTAGGTATCCGACGTGTTTGTATACCAGGAAGAAAGGGGATATTATGATGGAGATGCATTGGCTGCAGCCGATCCTGCAAAATATGGTTCATACGCGGGCAAATACTATGTAAAGTTGGAACTTGTTGTGGAACGCGGCACTCCGGTTAATACCTATGCCGCCATCGTGGAAAAAGACCCTTCTTCATATTCGGACGAACAGCTTATTTCAGCATTGATGAAAAGCGGCCAGAAAAACAAGACCGAGCTCTGGTATCTTGTGAACAAGAGCGCTACTGCAACTACAACTTTCTGGGCTCTGACCGTTGCCGACGATGCGAATGGAGACTTCGGCGTGGTGGATCGTTACCAGATGTATCTCTTCCAGAGTGGTTGCAAGCCTATCTCGGATATAATCAAGTAGGTAGAACAGACTATCTTCGCATAGATACTTAATGAAGACCGCAGGTTGAGATCCAATCTGCGGTCGTTTTCGTCTCATATGCAAACTGTGTGTTTGCTTACCTGCACGTCTAGTTTATTATCGGCATAAGCAACTGGTACTTCTGCAACTTGCTTACAGCCAACATTTTACCTGAATTATCCGTTTCAAGTAGATTGTTCAGAATTTCCTTTTCATATCAAAATTGCCTGTTTTAGTTAATTTATTTGTAACTTTACACGTTTTATATACTGAAAACGATGAAAATGAATTTTCTGAAAATTTTCCCTTTTGCTCTCCTGTCGCTGGCTCTTTCATGTGAATCTGCCAAGCTGGATACGGAGACGGGCGGTGCAGCATCGGCCCTGAAGGGTACAGACACTCCTTACACACAGGATCAGATAGATCAGGCCATATATGTTCAGGGGTCCGCAATTGTACAGTTCAGCCCTGAAATGGCAGAGGCCATAGAGCGCGGAGCGAATCCCTTCGGCACTATCTCTTCTTCCGTGACTGTAAACCATTACGAACGCCTTTTCCCGGAAGCCGGAGAGTATGAGGCACGTACCCGTGAGGCGGGCCTGCACACCTTTTACATTGTGGAGTTTGACGAGAAAGTATCCCTTTCCACTGCCTGCAAGGCCATTCAGTCCATTCCCGGAGTGGAGAATTTCGAGAAACGCAATATCCGCAAGATCGCAAGGACAAATGACCCGTATTGGACATACCAGTGGGAATACACGGGAAACTATGACATACATCTGGAGGACGCCAGAAAATATACCGTCGGCGATCCAAAGGTGAAGGTGTGCGTTGTGGATGAAGGCATTCAGCTGAACCACGAGGACCTTGCATGGAACTGCGGTAACACCCACTACAACTTTGTGGATGGCAATACCAGCATCGTGGGAGGTGATCACGGTACCCATGTGGCCGGTTCCATTGCTGCTGTAGGTAACAATGAAAAAGGCCTTGTGGGCATTGCAGGCGGAGACTATTCAAGATCTGCAAAAGGTGTTACCCTTATGAGTGCGCAGGTCTTTAAAGGCAACAGCGCTGCATCCGGCAGCGGTTTCGAACGTGCCATCAAGTGGGGCGCGGACAATGGTGCGC
Organism: Bacteroidales bacterium; assembly: GCA_024401715.1. Lineage (GTDB taxonomy): Bacteria > Bacteroidota > Bacteroidia > Bacteroidales > UBA932 > Cryptobacteroides. The sequence goes on along the minus strand of JAKSKO010000044.1, from coordinate 15,698 downwards.
TTATCAGCCAGAACAGTTGGGGCAACAACTATGACTGGAACGGTGACGGCCAGCTTACCGGCTCCGAGCTTCAGTATGCCCTCAATGACAAAATCAGCGCATCCACAGCTGCGGCAGTAGACTATTTCATAAAGAACGCAGGTTGTGATGCCAATGGAAAACAGCGTGCCGATTCCCCGATGAAGGGAGGTGTGGTATGTTTCGCTGCCGGCAATGACGGTATCGTGAACGGTGTTCCGGCGAACTACGATCCTATCATTTCCGTGGGCGCCACAGCAAAATCGGGCTCACTTGCTTCGTATTCCAACTATGGCCCTTGGGTGAAGATTTGCGCGCCGGGATCTTCCATTTACAGCACTGTTCCAACCAGCCGATATGCTTCAATGAGCGGTACATCCATGGCCTGTCCTCATGTTTCCGGAGCCTGCGCCCTGCTGGTGTCATACTTCGGAAAACAGGGTTTTACCAATGAAATGCTGAAGGACATTCTTCTTAATGGTGCACGCAAGAACCTTATCAACTGCGGACAGAGATCAATGGGTCCGTATCTGGATCTGAAAGGTTCTCTTCTATATGGTATAGAGAAATATGGTGAGGGTACCGAAAACGGTTCCGATGACCAAGGCTCCGGCAGTTCGGACCCTGGTAACGCAGCGCCGGAGATTGAGGCTCCTTCAATTTCAAATACGATTAGCCTGCGTTATGGCACTAATGCCGGTATTTTCAAGCGTAATTTCCGTGTTAGCGATGCAGATAATGATGAGGTGAAGGTGAGCTGGACCATCGAGGGCCCTGCCACAATAGCGCAGTCCGAGATTTCAGGCGAGTATCATTTCATGGTGGACTTCTCCAAAGTTCAGGAGGCGCATCTGGACAATACCTATCCTGTTAGGATTACAGCTGAAGACAGCAAGCATGCAACAGCGCTGCTTTCTTTCAACTATATCATAAAGAGTAACAAGGCTCCGATTGTAACTACTTCATACACAGGAGACTTCAAATTCCGTCAGTGGGAAAGTCCTGCTATTACCTTCACCATCACAGATGAAGACAGGGACGATTTCACTTCCTCTATGGAGACAGACGGCCCTGCCAAGTGGGATTCTGCCAAAAGACTCTTCACCCTTGATTGCAAGGCTGTTAAGGATTTCACCCCTAAGAATGCACGCATCGTTGCGGTGGACAGCTACGGTGGAGAGGGAAGCATGTCTTTCCAGTATCAGGTTGTGGAAACAAAGGCACCTGTTGCTGCAGAGCAGATTCCTCCTCTGGTTCTTGCCGGTACTGCAACGGAAGGCACCATGGCCATGAACAAGATTTTCACCGATCCTAACGGTGACCCTCTGCAGTTCACCACAAAGGTTGCCAACAGCAAAATGGCTACTGTAAGAATCAAGGACGGTTATCTTAATGTGAAGATGTCAGCTGTCGGTTCCACCGAAGTTACTGTCACTGCAGTCAAGGAAGATGTTCCGGCAGAGTTCAATCCTCCTGTATCGGTAACATTGAAACTTGTGTGCCGTGATCCTCAGTACGACTTTGATTATTATCCTAATCCTATGGTGGACGTGTTGTATATACGTCCGGCGGGCAAGAGCAATACCAAGTTCGACTTCAGCATAAGCGCAGCAGACGGCTCCAAGGTGCGTCACGCACAGGGCGTAAGCGCCAACCTGAATAATCCATATGCAGTGGATGTTGCAGACCTTGCTCCAGGCCGCTATGAACTGTATGTGGCTATGGGTGGAAAAGAATACAGAAATGTTGTTGTTAAAAGGCCGTAATCATGAAAAAGATATTTTTGATTTCTTCAGCCCTGGTGGCTTTCACACTTAATTCGCTTGCGCAGAACGGCGATTTCATGAGCAGCAGATTCTCTTCCGATGCTGCACTTGGTGGCATGGCCGGTGCCGGTCTGGCTTCATGGAGCGGCAATGCTGCCTTTGCTGCGGAGTCCAATATTGCTGCCGTTCCTTTTGCCGATCTCACTCTTGTGGATGCCGGTCTAAGCTATAATCTTTATGCACCGTCTTCGGTTGCCGGTTTTTCGGCAGTTAATGCCGGTGCAGCCTTCAAATTTGCCAAAAGGTTTGCAGTTGCGCTTTCCGGTGGCTACAACATGGGACGTCCATATCAGATTGTAAGCCAGGACGGAATACGTACCGGCGAATTCAAACCGTCGGCCTTCAAGATTTCGGCCGGCATTGCGGCGAAGGTGTTCGAGAATAACAGCACAGGCTTCAGCCTTGGCGCCAATTTCAGGTATGCCACCGATGCCCTGCTTTACGATAGCAAGGCTGCCGCTTTCACTGCCGATGTATATGCGATGTTGAATTGGAAGGGCCTTGGTGTAACTGCCGGCGTCGCTTCTGTAGGCTCCTACCTTAAATCTGAAGCTCCAGGTGTTTCTCTTCCGGCTTCGGCACGTCTGGGCCTGGGATATACAGCTGATTTTGCACAGAAACACCTGCTGAATGCAATGCTGGACATGGATTACTATTTTGCCGGTACCTTTGCTGCGGCACTTGGTCTGCAGTACGGTTTCAAAGATATGCTTTTCGTGCGTGCAGGTTACAGGTATGCCGGTGCGCCGAAGTATAACAAGGAGGGCGGCAAATATTGTGCTCCTGTTCCATCACATGCCTCAGTGGGCCTGGGTGTGAAGTTCTTCGGAGTGAAGATTGACGTGGCCTACCTTTTCGGTAATCCTTCAATTGCCAACACCCTTTGCCTGGGCCTTGGCTATCGCTTCTAGGAAGCTGTATTGAAATAATCCAACATATAAAAACAGCTTTATGGCTAGAAAAAGGCAAATCAAGAAACCTCCGCTTCCGGAAGTAAACCAGCTTAAGAGGGCGGGAAAGGGCACGGTAAAAGTGGTCCTTTATATTGTTTTTGCTGTTTTTCTTGCTGTTGCAACAGCCACTGCCGTTGTGGGCACGCGCTGGGTCCTGGACAACAAACTTCCGGCCTTTACCAACGGTGGCATAATCCACATTACGGAGGATGATACCATAGACAGCGTTGTGGACAAGGTTACCGCAACCCTTCAGCCTCTGCATCCGAAATCACTGCGCCGTGTCCTTGAGATTGAAAGGGTGGCCCGCAAGAGCCTTCATCCCGGTGCATATCATATCATGCCAACACACAGCGCCCGCTATCTTGCCCGCGCAATCACACGCGGCTGGCAGACTCCGGTGACGCTTACCATATCGGGCCGCATTCTGAACAAGGAAACCCTTGCCGGACGCATTGCGGGCCAGATGATGATGGACTCCGTAACTGTGCTGGAGGCCTTGAACGACAGCGTCCTTCTTGCGAAATACGACACTACGCCCCAAACCGTGTTCGAGATCATACTTCCGGACAGCTACCAACTGTACTGGGACTGGGATATGGACAAGGTTATGAACCGCCTGAAGAAGGAATATGACCTTTACTGGAACAAGGAAAGGACAGAGCTTGCAAAGGCCCAGGGGCTTACCCCCAAGGAGGTTTCCACCCTGGCTTCAATAGTATCGGAAGAGACCAACCGTCCGGACGAGTTTGCCAAGATAGCAAGCGTGTACCTCACACGTCTTCACAAAGGAATGAAACTGCAGGCCTGCCCAACGGTTTGCTATATCTATAACTTTGAGATCCGCAGGGTTCTGTTCAGACATCTGGAAAACCCTTCGCCATACAATACCTATATGTACGAGGGATTGCCTCCGGGCCCTATATGCCTTCCCGGCAAGGAACACATAGAGGCCGTGCTGCATCCGGACAAACACAACTACCTTTATTTCTGTGCCGACAGCCAGCTTAACGGACACAATATCTTCTCTGAGACATATGAAGAGCATCAGCGCTATGCCAACGAATACCGCAAGGCTATGGATGCACGCAAAATGGAGGTGAATGATGCCCCGGACGGTATTTGACCCCCTGCGCCGCATTGATGTTCCGCTAACTCCGGAGGAGAGGGTGCGTCAGTGGTTCATAGGTATACTGGCCGAAGTTTGTGCTGTTCCGATGCAGCTGATGTGTAGCGAATGCGCCTTCAAGTTGTCTAATAAACAGTATCGTGCCGATATACTGCTTTGGGACAGGAATGCTAAACCTCTGGCTGTTGTGGAGTGCAAACGGCCCGATGTGAAAATATCGGCCGAAGTCCTGGATCAGGCAATACGTTACAATATGGCGCTGGAACTGCGTTGGATATTTTTGACGAACGGAGATTCAACCATTGTCCTGCATAAAACCGACGGCCGATTTGTGCCGGTGAAGCAATTACCAAGCTATGAACAAATGCTATCTGAATAACCCCATATTCGAAATTGTAAGTGATGTTGCCGCGCGTGAGGGCGTAAGAGCTTTTGTGATAGGCGGTTACGTGCGCGATTGCTTTCTGGGACGCTCTTCCAAGGATATAGATATCGTTGTGGAGGGCAGCGGTCCGGCCTTTGCCAGGGCCGTAGCGAAAGTTGTGCATTCAAAGGTTAGCATCTTTGAGAGTTACGGCACGGCCATGCTGCGCTACAAGGGTACCGAAGTGGAGTTCGTGGGGGCGCGCAAGGAGTCTTATACCAGGGACAGCCGCAACCCTATCGTGGAGAACGGAACCCTGCGTGACGATCAGGAGCGTCGCGATTTCACCATAAACGCCATGGCATTCTCCCTGAACAAGGAGGACTACGGTGCGCTGGTAGACCCTTTCGGCGGTATAGAAGACCTGGAAAAGGGCATAATCCGCACTCCGATGGATCCGGACAAGACTTTTGACGATGATCCTTTGCGCATGCTGCGTGCCGTGCGTTTTGCCACCAAGTTAAGCACCTGGGAGAAGTATTTCAACATAACTCCGGAGTGTTTCGATTCCATAAGGCGCAATGCCTACCGTCTGGAAATCCTCACCAAGGAACGCATTGTGGAGGAACTTAACAAGATTCTGGTAACGGACCATCCTTCCATGGGCTTCTTCCTTATGGACAGGGCAGGGATGCTGCAGTACATCCTTCCGGACCTTCTGAAACTGAAGGGCGTTCAGATGCAGGAAGGACGCGCCCATAAGGAGAATTTCGCCCATACCCTGCAGGTTGTGGACAATGTTGCCGAGGCAGAGATTGAGGCAATCTCACAGGGCCTTCTCCACGATTACGAGGATGTGGGAAACCAGTTCAAGGAAACAGTGCGCACACAGCCTAATGTATGGCTGCGCTGGGCGGCTCTTCTGCACGATATAGGCAAGCCGGCTTCAAAACATTTCGATCCCGTCATAGGCTGGAGTTTCCACGGGCACGATGTCATTGGCAGCAAGATGGTGCCTAAGATTTTCAAGAGCCTGAAAATGCCTCTGAACGAGAAGATGAAATATGTTCAGAAGCTTGTATTCCTGCATTCCCGTCCGCAGACTCTTGTCACAGAGGAAGTTACAGATTCCGCGGTGCGCCGCCTGATGTTCGACGCCGGCAACGATATAGACGATCTTATGCTGCTTTGCAAGGCCGATATAACCTCAAAGAATGAGCGCAGGGTGGAGGTCCTCAAATCCAATTTCGACCTTGTAATCGGCAAGATGAAGGAAGTGGAGGAAAAAGACGCCATACGCAACTGGAAGAACCCTATCACCGGCGACTATATCATGGAGCTTTACGCCATTGAGCCGTCCCGCATCCTTGGCGACACTAAAGAAAAGATCAAGGAAGCAATCCTGAACGGCGAATGCGAAAACAGCTTCGAGGCCGCCGATGCCCTCCTGCGCCGCCTGATGGCCGATGCCGGCTACACCCCTGTGAAATAGGCTATGTACACCATCGCCCGATATTTTGACGGATTCTTTCCGGGGAAGGTGCAGAAGATTGCAGTGAATGCCGGTCTTGGCTGCCCGAACCGCGACGGCACCATAGGCAGTGGTGGTTGCATATATTGCAACAACGCGGCCTTCAATCCCCGCTATGCATACGAAAACGGCTTGGATCCGCTGGGTGATGCGGTGCCTGGCAGCATAACACGCCAGTTGCAGAAGGGTGTGGAGTTCTTTGCAGGCAAGGGCACCCCTTATGCCTACCTGGCATATTTCCAGTCATATACCAACACCTACGGGCCCACAGACAAGCTTATTGCCCTATACGAGGAGGCTTTGAGCTTTCCCGGTGTGGCTGGTCTTGTGATAGCAACCCGCCCGGACTGCCTGGCTCCCGACCTTCTGGACTCTTTCCAGAGACGCTTCGGCAATCTTGCACCGCAGGGCAACAAGCCCTTCCTTCTGGTGGAACTGGGTATAGAGTCCACCAATGACGAAACATTAAGGCGCATAAACCGCGGTCACGACTTTGCATCGGCCGTAGAGGCGGCAGATCAGCTGCACAGCCGTGGAATACAGGTTGGCGCTCATCTTATCCTGGGCCTTCCCGGCGAGACGCACGAAGACTTCATGGCCCATGCGCACCGCATTTCCAAGCTGCCTGTATCCACTCTGAAGCTGCATCAACTGCAGGTGATTAAGGGCACGCAGCTGGAGCGCATGTACGCAGCCGATCCATCGGCCTTCCATCTTTTCACTCCGCAGGAATATGCGGCAGTGGTAAAGGATTTTGTTGCCAATCTAAGACCCGATATCGCCCTGGACCGCCTTGTGTCCGAATCCCCAAAGTCCCTTCTTGTTGCCCCCGACTGGGGCCTCAAGCCCAGTGAGTTCTCAAAACTGCTTGCGCCATGAGCCTGATTGATGCATACATAGATTACATCGGCCGTCAGAAAAGATATTCTGAAAGGACGCGTCAGGTGTATTCCGCCGTGCTGAAGGAGTTCTGCGACTTCTACAAGGACGAGAACCTTTTGGAGATGCTTCAGCTGCAGACTCTCAGGGCCTATCAGGTGCATCTTCTGGAAGAGCGCAAACTGAATGCGCGCAGTGTTAACCTGCATATAAGCGTGCTTAGCGGCTTTTGCAGCTATCTGTTGCGTCAGGGCCATATCAAGTCCAACCCGGTGAAACTCCTCACAAGGCCGCGTCAGGCCAAACGTCTGCCCGTATTCTATAAGGAAGATGCCATGCAACACTATCTGCAAAGCGACAATGCCCTGGCAAGGGGAGATTTCAATCTGGATCTGGAGACCGAAGAGGAACGCCGGGACACCTATTGGCTGTGCCTTCGCCGCATCATAGTGTGCCTGCTGTACAGCACGGGGATCAGGCGCGCGGAACTCATCGGCCTGCGAAGGAAAGACCTGGATTTTTCCCGAGCCAAGATACACGTCCTTGGAAAGGGCGACAAGATGCGCGAAATACCCCTGGTGCCGCAGTGCATTCAGGAAATTTCCTTATATTTGCAAGCTAGGGAAAAGCTGGTGCGTGAGGTGAAGTCGGACAGTCTCCTGCTGCGTTATAGTGGTGAGAGTCTTTATCCCGTGCTTGTGGACAGGGCGGTGAAAGAGGAATTGGGGGCGCAGGGAAAGGAGTTCTCCGGCCGCAAGTCCCCACATGTGCTAAGGCACAGCCTGGCAACGGGATTGCTGGAGCAGGGGGCAGAGCTGAATTCCATAAAGGAGGTGCTTGGGCATGCCAATCTTGCGGCAACGCAGGTGTACACCCACAGCAGCCCCGCACAGTTGAAAAAGATATATCAGGCGGCGCATCCCCGTGCGGGAAAAAAGACGCCGGAAAAACAGTAGATGGCAAAGGCAAGCGTAAATACTTCTGCGGTTGCATCACAGATTGTTTCTGCGGTGCGCAGCGGCAGCTTTTCTCCCGTATATCTTCTTATGGGAGAGGAGGCCTATTACGTGGATATGGTGTGTGATGAAATCATTGCCAACGCCCTTCAGGAGAGCGAGCGTGATTTCAACCAGCTTATCTGCTACGGCCCCGATGTCACTGCCGAAGACGTCATAAGCAATGCGCGCCGATACCCCATGTTTGCCGAAAGGCAGCTTGTTGTGCTGAAGGAAGCCCAGCAGATGAAGGGTATAGACCAGCTTTCCGTGTATACCGATGCCCCGCTGGACACCACTGTCCTTGTGATAGTGTACCGCGGCAGCCTGGACAAGAGAAAAGCTCTTTACAAAAGCATAGGAAAGAGCGGCGTGGTGCTGGAAAGCCAGCCTCTGCGTGATTATGAAGTTCCGCGCTGGATAGTGGAATTCTATGCATCGAAAGGCCTTCAGATAGACCCCGATGCCGCTGCGCTGCTGGCAGAATCGGCCGGAACGGACCTGAACAAGATTTCGATAGAAACGGAGAAGCTGCTTAAGAACCTGCCAGAGGGCTGCACCCGCGTGGGCTACAAGGACATAGAGCAGAATGTGGGCATAAGCAGGGAGTTCAGCATTTTCGAGCTCACCAGACAGCTTTCATTCAAGGACAGCCGCGCAGCACTGAGGACCGCCACATACATTGCCAACTCGGCAAAGTTCGCAATGCCCATGGCAACTGCGGCCCTTTACACGCATTTCTCCCGCATACTTAAATATCATGCCCTGAGGCTGCAGAATCCGCGTCCGGACAATGCCCAGGTGGCATCGCTGCTGGGAGTGAATCCTTTCTTCCTGAAGGAATATGACACGGCGCTGCGCAACTATTCCCTGCAGGCTGCGATGGCGGCAATAGGCCTTCTGAGGGATTACGATTTCAAAGGCAAGGGCGGAGACCAGGGAGAAGCCACCGCTGCCGAACTTATGATGGAATTAGTGACTAAAATATTAAATTTAAGGTAAGACAATGGCACTTATCAGAGTAGAAAATTTGCACAAGGCCTATGGAGAGAAAATAGCCTTGGATGGAGTGGATCTGGAGATTCCGGAGGGCAAGATCTTCGGATTGCTGGGTCCTAACGGTGCGGGAAAGACAACCCTCATCCGTATCATAAACCGTATCATCATGCCTACGTCCGGAGATGTCTTCTTCATGGACAGGCCCATATCAACCGAGGATGTACTGAAAATAGGCTATCTTCCGGAAGAGCGCGGCTTGTATCGCAAGATGAAAGTGGGCGAGCAGGCTATCTATTTCGCGCGTCTGAAGGGTATGAGCACTGCCCAGGCCCGCAAGGAGCTTAAGAAATGGTTCATCAAGTTCGGCATTCAGGACTGGTGGGACAAGAAAGTGGAGGAACTTTCAAAGGGTATGGCCCAGAAGGTGCAGTTTATCACCACAGTGGTGCATCAGCCCAAACTCCTTATTCTGGACGAGCCTTTCAGCGGTTTCGATCCCGTAAACGCCCAGCTTATCCGTGACGAGATTCTGGAGCTCAAGAGAAACGGCTCCACCATCATCCTCTCCACACACAACATGGAAAGTGTGGAGGAACTTTGCGATGAGATTGCACTTATCAACAAATCCAAGGTGGTGGTTAACGGCCCTGTGAATGAGGTGCGCCGCAAATATGGCAGCAATAACATAGAGCTAATCTACACAGCCGAAGAGTCCATCTGCGCAACGGAGGATTTCCAGATACTCAGCGACGAGAACGACAATGGCCGTCACACAGCGGTGCTTTCTCTGCCGAAGGACGGTGACACGAATGCCGTTCTGGGCTATCTTATAGGAAAAGGCGTGAAGGTAAACTCTTTCAAAGAGCTGCTTCCTCGTATGAATGACATCTTTATCAAACTTGTTACGGAATAATGAATCTGAATACTATAGGTGTTGTCATCTCTAGAGAGTATGCAACACGCGTAAAAAAGAAATCCTTCCTCATCATCACCTTCCTGGTGCCGGTGCTCTTTGCCGCCCTTTGCTGCATTCCGGCTTTCATCATGCTTTTCAGCAAGGACGACGCCAAGACCCTTGCGGTCATAGACCACTCGGGCATTGTGATGCAGACTCTGGAATCCAATGAGGAATTTATATGGGAAGACTGCTCTACCTGCGTTCTGGATACGCTGAAGGCCAATTTCGATAATCTTCCTTATGCCGGCATCGTATATGTGAGCGCTTTGAATGCAGACAACAGCGTAAGCGTTTCCACATACTCCAAGGACCCGATAGGCATTGCTGCCACCAGTGCGCTGGAGCATGCCGTTACCGATGCCGTGGAGGACTACCGCATCAATCAGTATGATATCAGCGGCCTCAAGGACATTCTTGAAACCGTTCGTCCCGATATCGAGGTAAAAAGCTATACTATAGGCGAGGACGGCGAGGACAAGATTTCCAATGCAGGGGTTTACATGTTCCTGTCCATGGGTCTTGGCATCATCATCTTCATGTTTGTAACCATGTTCTCCGCTTCCGTAATGCAGAGCGTTGTGGAAGAGAAGCAGAGCAAGGTTGTGGAGGTCCTCCTAAGCAGCGTGAATGCCCTGGACCTTATGTTCGGCAAGATTATAGGTGTGGCACTTGTGGCCCTTACACAGTTCTTCCTGTGGATAGCGCTGACAGCAGTGCTTGTGAGCGGCGTGTTCTTCTTCGTGGGCAAGGATTCACTTATGGGAACAGCTCCGCAGGCTGCCCAGATGCAGATGATGTCCGGTGTGGACACCGATGCGGTTGCCGCCGTGGCACAGGATCCTACAGCTGTTCAGGAAATCATGCAGACCCTCAGCGGCATCAACTATGGCATGCTACTTGGCAGTTTCTTCCTTTTCTTCATCTTCGGCTACCTTCTTTATGCTTCGCTTTTTGCGGCCATAGGATCGGCTGTGGAGAGTGTGGAGGACAGCAATAACCTGCAGATGCCTCTTACAGTGCCTTTGATGCTGGCATATTTCATTGCCATCTATTCATGGAATGCGCCAAACAGCGCCATTGCCGTATGGGGCTCCATGATTCCTTTCACATCGCCAATCGTGATGCTGTCCCGCATACCTTTCGGTGTTCCGGCATGGCAGGTGATAGTATCTCTGCTCCTTCTTGTTGCAACTTTTGCGGCAATGGCCTGGGTATCGGCAAAGATATACAGGATAGGCATCCTAACTTCGGGTAAGAAAGCAAATTGGAAAGATCTTTGGAAATGGTTGATTCAAAAATAAAACTTACGCTTCTTGCCACGTCGCTTTGCCTATGTGCAGGGCTTTCGGCCCAGGACTTTCACTGGCAGAGCACATCGATGGACGGACACAGGGCAGCGGATGTGCAGAATCTTCAGCGCCCTATGGTAAAGAGCGTGAAAAAGCTTGTGGATGATGTACAACCGGATATGGCAGAGCTGAAGACCGTAGTGGGATACAGTGATGCCGATATGTCCAAATACGGTCCGGAGAGCCCTCTAAGCAACTGGCTTGCAGACCTCATGCTTGTTCAGGCTCCCAAATATCTTGGACAGAGCTGCGATATCTCCATAAGCAATTTCGGCGGAATACGCGTGGATATGCCTAAGGGAAATGTGCTGGTGGACGATATCAGAAGCATGTTCCCGTTCAAGAACAACCTCATTCTGGTTAGGCAGAAAGGCAGCAACGTCAGGAAAATTCTTGACGATATGGCACGTAAGGGATGGCAGGTGCTTGGCGGTGTTAAGATTGTTGCCAGCAGGCAGGGCTGCCAGAGCATTCTGGTGGGAGGCCAGCCGCTGGATGACGAGAAGATATATTCCATCTCCACCAACAGTTTCCTCCTTTATGGCGGCGACGGCCTTTATCTTGCCGAAGGCGCGGTTGAGGTTAAAGACAGCAATGCGGATTTCTATGTGGTTGTGATGGACTACCTTGCCACCCTAAGGGCCGAAGGCAAGCACATTGCAGCCCAGCGCGACGGCCGCATCACAATCACCGATGCCGTAGAGCGCAAGGCAAAGAAGGAGGTGCGCGAAGACAGCAGGCTGAACGGATGGCCTTATGTGAAAGGCGCTGCCGATGCCGCCCATAAACTTAATATCCTCCATACCAACGACACCCACTCCCATATCGATCCTGTTCGCGCCGGAGCGGATGCAGGCAGGGGAGGCATATTGGAGCGCGCAGTGTTTGTGGACAGCGTGCGCCGTGCCGATGGCAGAAGGAATGTCCTTCTTGTGGATGCGGGTGACTTCGAGCAGGGAACCCCATATTTCAGCCTTTTCCGCGGTAAGGTGGAAATAGGTACAATGAACAGGATGGGATATGATGCCGCCACCCTTGGCAATCACGAGTTCGACAATGGTCTTGAGGATCTGAAACAACGTATGAAAAAGGCCAGGTTCAAAGTGGTGCTTAGCAACTACGACCTTAAGGAATCGGGTCTGGACTGCTTTGCAAGGCCATACACCATAATCAGACGCGGAGGATACAAGATAGGCCTTCTGGGCGCCCTCACCGATGTTACATCCGTGGTTGATGCCGATATCGCAAAGAGTTTCAGATATCAGAATCCGGTGAATAACCTTAACAAACTTGCCGCCTTCCTGAAAGAGGAGAAGGGCTGTGACCTTGTTATTGTTCTGTCCCATCTGGGCATTACCGGTCCGAAAGATAATCCCGGTGATATCGATATCGCCCCTTATCTGAAGAATGTGGATTATATAATAGGCGGACACACCCACACCAACCTGCCTTGCCCTGTGCTTGTGGACGGAGCGGACGGCAAACCGGTTGTGATTGTTACCAATTATTGCTGGGGCCTTAATATGGCAGAAATAAAAATTAATTAGTATCTTCGCACTTTATATTTTTTATCAAAATGGAAGAAGTAAAAGCAACTGAAGAGAAAAAGCTTAATTTTCTTGAGGAAATCATAGAAAATGATCTGGCAGAGGGTAAATTCAAAACGATTCTTACCCGCTTTCCGCCAGAGCCAAACGGTTATCTGCACCTTGGTCATGCCAAGAGTATCTGTCTGAATTTCGGACTTGCGCAGAAATATGGCGGTGCCACCAATCTGCGTTTCGATGATACCAACCCTGTAAAGGAAGACACCGAATATGTGGATTCCATCAAGCAGGATATCCAGTGGCTGGGGTTCAACTGGGCGGAAGAGCACTATGCTTCCGATTACTTCGACCAGCTTTACGAGTGGGCTGAAAAGATGATCAACGAGGGCCTTGCCTATGTTGACGACCAGACCCAGGAGGAGATACGCATAGGCCGCGGTACAGTGCAGACTCCGGGCACCAACAGCCCGTACAGGGACCGTACCCCTGAGGAGAACCTGCGCATCTTCCGTGAGATGCGTGACGGCAAATATCCGGACGGCGCCAAAGTGCTTCGCGCAAAGATTGATATGGCTCATCCTAACATGATGTTCCGTGACCCTATCATGTACCGCATCATCCATGCTTCACACCATCGCACCGGCGACAAGTGGTGCATCTATCCGATGTACGACTACACTCACGGCCAGAGCGATTCCATAGAGAACATCACCCATTCCATCTGTACACTGGAGTTTGATGTACACCGTCCTCTGTATGATTGGTTCATCAAAACCCTTGATATCTTCCCTTCACACCAGTACGAGTTTGCACGTCTGAACCTCACATACACAGTGATGAGCAAGCGCAAACTTCTGGAACTGGTTCAGAAAGGCCTTGTAAGCGGCTGGGACGATCCCCGCATGCCTACTATCTGCGGTATACGCCGTCGTGGCTACACCCCAAGGGCCCTGAAGATATTCTGCGACAAGATTGGCGTTGCAAAACGCGAGCAGCTTATAGACCTGCAGCTTCTGGAGTGGTGCGTACGTCAGGATCTTAACGAGCGCAGCAACCGCTATATGGTTGTTTCCGACGATCCAATCAAGCTTACCATTACCAACTGGGAAGCCGGCAAGACAGAGTGGTTTGAGGCTCCTCTGAATCCTGCAGAGCCCGATGGCGCAAAACGTCGCGTTCCTTTCACTGGCAGTCTGTGGATAGACCGTGCAGATTTCATGGAGGATGCCCCTGCGAAATTCTTCCGTCTGAAACCGGGCGGAGAGGTTCGCCTGAAATACACCTATATCGCAAAATGCGAGGAGGTTATCAAGGACGAAAACGGCAAGGTGGTAGAGCTTAAATGTACCATCGACCCAAGCACACACCCAGCATCAGGCCAGTGGCGCAGCGTCAAAGGCACCATCCACTGGGTTAGTGCCGATTATGCAAAAGAGCTTGAGCTTCGCGTATACGACAAGCTATTCACAGAGCCTCAGATGGGCAACATCCCTGAAGACAAAGACTATAAAGATTATCTGAATCCGGAGAGCCTTGTTGTTACGAAAGGTCTTGCCGAGCCTGCATTGCTGGAAGACAACAGCGGCATCGCAGTTCAGTTCGAGCGCGTTGGCTACTTCTTCACAGACCCGGACAGCACTCCAGACCACCCGGTCTTCAACAAGACCACAGCCTTGAAGGACAGCTTCAAGTTCTAATAAAAAACCGGCCACCTGGCCGGTTTTTTTAGAATATAGATAGTGCCGCGTGCTGGACCATGCTTATTGTTTTTCTACTCTTGTGCCAAGGAAGAACAACAGCTGCGCAGCGAAATACGGCACTATGATAAGATACTTCGAGTATGTCAGGTCGGTGACGAACATGTTGACGGCAAGGGTGTAGTCCGAAAAGACGAAAAGCACAGCTCCGAGGGAAATCAGCTTGTCTCCGGTCATAAGTGCCGCCAGCATCATCGCGCTGATGATTACAGCATACAGTCCTACCCCCGCCGCCAAAGGCATGCCCTTTACATGTGGGACGATGACGACGAATGCCGATACAAGGACAGCCATGGCAAAAGCGCTTGCCGCTGTTATGGCCCATCGGCTTCTCACAGACCTCTTCCCTAGGAAATGGAGTGCAAAGCATACGTGGCCGATGGCAAAGGATACCATCTGGCCTAGAAACGGAATCAACGAGTGCGACTGAGCTTTGAACGATCCGGACAGGTCTCCGAGGAAAGAAAAGAAGAACGCCAGGGCTATGAGTTTGGGATTGGCGCCGCCGAGAGAAAACAAAGTGAGGACCAGCAGACCCAAAGCAATCTTGTGGGGGAGTGCAACGCCACAAAAGTACAGCGCCCCCGCCGCAATGAAGAGCAGTGTTGCCATTATGGTCCTTATATCCTGACGTCTCATGCAGAACTCCTGAAAATTGAACTTGTGTCTGTATATTGTTTGTTAAAGGTATGGAATTTTTCCGGGAAAGTGAAATCTGGAGAATCTAAAAGGATGCGTAAATGGCCGATACCTAATGTGATTGAAGCCGAAATTCGCCTGACGCACTTAGCCCTGTTTTACGTTGTTCAAAAGCCTATTGCCGCTGCAGATGAGCCAAAATTGGCTCATCTGCAGCAGTGGACAGCTTCTGAACGCTGCCAAAAGGTCTCTACCGCTGCAGGCGAATTTCGTTTTCAATTATTTACATGACTCAGAAATCTTCTGCCCCATTTTCGCGGGAGGGAACTCTTTTACAAAAGCTCCCCATAGCGGCGATGCACAGCAGCCAGATATAGTATGTCCATGCGGGATTAAAGTGTCAGTCTATCGCAACGCCATCGATGTTGCGGGTGGCTGCTGAGAAGTTCATGCCGATACGGATGATTTTCTGGCCGTTCATTTCGAATGGAAGGGTGTAGTTCTTGTTCTTGATCTGCTCCAGCGCCTGCTCGGCGGTGCCGTCAAATTTGAATTCAAGTACATAGCAGTAATCGGCCGTCTGGATGACCATGTCGATACGGTCTTCGCTAGTATGATAATCTGCCTTTGTATAGAATCCCATCTGCTTGCTGATGATGAAAAGGACGTTCTGATAGTGATTCTCGAGGTCTTTGACAATCTCGTACGGAGTGTCCTCAAAGATCGATCTCAAGCGTTTGATGAACTGCTCGGT
>JAKSKO010000043.1 GCA_024401715.1 Bacteroidales bacterium | reverse complement strand
GCCTGCAGCAGCATATGGGCCTACAGGTGCGTCTGAGGGACAAGGGTGTTGCAGGCGAGCCAAAATTGCCCCACCTGCAGCACTCACCTGCCACAGAACGCCACGAAACAGCCCTGGGTGACGCAGACGATTTTCGCTTTGTGCTCCGGCGGCTTTTTATTTTTCAGAAAAGCATAATTCGCATTAGTTATGCACTTCGCGGACACAGCGGACACTCTTTCCGGCAGCACGGTACGCACCTGTGACAACGTTCAAAATAAGTCCGTCAGACTCAATGACATAATGGAGATCGTATGCATTAAGTCCAGTTGCACTGGCAGACCAACAGTATCCGCGGTATGGACCACCCTTCAGATGAAGAACACCACCACTGTTAGTGAGTGCACCGGTAATGGGGTACCAAACCACTTCATCCTGTAAACTTAATTGCATAGACGTATTATTCTTTCCAAAATCCTCGCCATTATACTTTGAATGCTTTGGAATACCTTTTTTAACCTCATACAGTCCAAACGAGGTAGACCACAGACCAGTTGGACCTCCATCGGGAACACGCCAACCGGCAGGACATGGGTCATATTCGCTCTTTGCCTTATCACTTGTGGTCCAACGGTCGTTGTAACCTCCATTATAGCACCAATCGTTTGTGTTCACATCGGAGGTAATGAAGCACATGGGGTGCTTTATCGAGTACTCAATGCAATTGCCTATATAATATGGTTGAATTGGTGATTCCCAAGTTCCTGTAGACTTGGCAACATCAGCCGTAATGGTAGACGAAGTGGTAGACGAAGCTCCCCGGAAAGGATCCTTGCGGCCCCACTGATACAAAAGACCCAATGCACTTACCTGGCCAGGAGTTGCGCTGAGTGCGCCAAGATTACGATCCATCACTTTTTTTCCGTTCTTATATGTATGGTAGTGAATATTATCCGGATCAAAACCATTGCAGACCCATATATGCCACGACCATAGAATATTCCCTGTGCCATTCTCTCCATCATACAGGGCCAAAACCGCATTTCCTTCCTTATTTCCGGTTACCGATATCCACCCGTCCTTATAGGATACAGAGGTTACCACATCCCCAGGATTTGGCATGGTTGCAGTACCAAAACTTTCCCACAACACCTTAACGGACTTACCCTCAGCAAGATAATCCATACTCTGGCCTTTCTTGCATGGGAATGTATAAGGAACTCCGGGAGCACTGATTATGTAGCAATTCTCACCAACGGCCTCTACGTTGCTTGTGAATGTGACAGGATAGATTTTATTGCGTTCTACATTAATGTCAACCCCATTTTTTGTAACCATTGTCTTGACAAAGCCATTCTCCCTATAAAGCTCAATCTTTAACTCCCTATAGGTCTGTGGTGGGATTGCAATATAAAAATCCGTTCCATCAGCAGTGGTGGAGACGGCATTGGAATATGTTACTGTCATGGTATTAGCCACATTATCAGGTTGGGACAAAACCACTTTATTGTCATCTAAAACAGTAAATATGCCGCTTGTTGCCTTATTTGAACTGCTAATCCTGATTTTCTTAACGCTAGTCATGACATCGTTTTTCACGGTAATTTTCAGCACGCCGCAGAGATTCTTAAACTGAAGATTCGTAGTATTGCTTCTGGCATACATCGGCATGTTGAATTTGCCATCTGTCCAGGTTTCTGTTATGACGGAAGGAAGAGTCGTCTGCACTCCGTTGTAAAGTGTTTCAGGAAAATAAGCAGTATAAGGACTTTCTATATCAGGATCATAGACCACAAACTTCATATCTGCCATCTGCATGTAATCATCACCTTTATTATTGTATATGATAATTCTGTACTCGTCATAGGGTACTGTGGCATTTACATCAATTTCACCAGCTAGTCCGGAATTGTTGGCAACAAGATTAAGGTTGTTCATCGACTTTATTGCGGAGAAGTTCTCTTCGGCTGATGATAATCTACCCAGTACTTTAATGTCTTTCCAGACGCGGTTTGGATATGATGCAGTGTTGTTGGCATTCCATAGTTTAATGGTTTGCAAAACTGTCGGATGGCCTGTAGAAACATCAATCATCCAGAACTCGCCAAATCCTTTTTGGTCTTTATGGACACACCATCTGGTGCTTGTGCCGCCATCATCTACAAGATTCGAAGCATTATCATTTCCATGACATCCTTGATCTGAAGTTCCTAGATATGATGGACGAATTTCTTGTGAGACTTTGCTAAAGAAACTGCTTGTACCAGCACTTTGTGAATAGAATGGTGATCCGTTAAGGGAAATCTGGTCTCCAACTTCCCATGCTGCGCACTTGGCAGTGTTATCGAAGGTCGCCTTTGATTCAGGCGCATCTTCCATTGTTGCTGTAAAAACAAGCGGAGCGCTTGGTTCAGCCACCGGATCCGTAACTTCAGATTCAATCACCTGATTTTTGTTGCAGGCACAGAGTGCAGCCGCGAGGGCCATAAGTGTGAAAATGTGTTTTCTCATAATTCCGCCCTCCATTAAATGGTGAACCAATCCAAAGTGCTTCCTTCCTCGTAGGCTTCATTGCTGAAACCAACTGGGCTAGTGCAAATCAGTTCCTGGTTGTCAATGTTGATTACCCTGCAGATAGGGCTCTCGTAAGCGGCTGTTGCCGTAGTTGTAGTTTTCATATAAATAGCATAATTACGGCCACAAATATAATTTACCCCTTCCCCATTGTACAAGTAATTTCAACAATTTCTGAAAAATTGCAAAAATTACAAGTCTCCCGGGCGGGGCGTTGCATAAGCAAACATTGCGAACCCATGGCGTAGGTCGCGAAGGTGTTTACAGCAAGCATGTTGATGCTTGCGGCCTGAGCAGTAGGGCTTTAGCCCGCCGGGAGCCCCTGGAATTATAAGGTTTGAGTTGTAATGTCCCCGCCCGGATACGGCAGGTATGATCCTTAGAGTGAGATACCGGCGATGAACTCCTGCATCTGAGGCAGATGCGCAGAGACGCTCCTGAACAGGGTCACCTGATTGCGGGTGCGCACAAGATTGTGCTCCGGATAGGCAATCTTGTAATAGGTGTCGCCGTTGATATAGTCCGTAAGGAAACGTACGGCCTGCATATAAGGGAACAGCTGGGCCGCATAAGGCAGATTCTCCCTTTCCACATCGGTAAGGAAAGCTGCAGACTGCAGATAGCCGCGCGTGAAGGCCTCGAATATCTCCATGCGGAATGCCACCTTTGAAATATCCGGATCATCTTCTGCAACGGCATTGGCAGCGGTACGCATGAAATCTCCGAAATCGGAGAACACGAAGCCAGGCATGGTTGTATCCAGATCTATCACGCAAAGCACATTGCCGTCGGCATCAAACAGCATGTTGTTCACCTTGGTGTCGCAATGGCATATCCTCTTGGGAAGAATGCCCTCACGATACATGCGCTCCGCCTTGCACATCTCATAATCGTGCTCCTGAAGAAAGGTCACCAGTTCTTTCACCTCGGGGTCTGCCATCCTTCCGGCTGCATCGGCGGCAATGGCATCGGCAAACTGGCGGGAGCGAAGTTCCATGTTATGAAAGTCCGGGATGGTTTCTCCCAGAGCTTCAGGAAGGTCGGAAAGCATGTCTTCGAAACGGCCAAAAGCTCTGCCCGCGTCATAGGAGCTGTGCGGGGTAACCTCCTCAAGGGTGAAAGAATCCTTTATCAGCAGGGTCATGCGCCAGAACTTTCCGTCCTGGGTTTCAAAATAGGTTTTGGTGCTGTCTTTCAATGGGATAGGGGTGAGCACCTTACGCGCGATATCACTCTCGCCCGCCTTCTGAAGCTTTGCGCGTATATGGGAAGTTACAAGCTCTATGTTGTGCTGCAGCAGGGCCACATCCTTGAAAACAGCATTATTGATGCGCTGAAGCACATACGCGTCGGGGCCATCTGTCCTAACAAGGAAAGTGTCATTTATATTGCCATTGCCAAGAGGGCGCACTTCCGTTACGACGCCTTCAATCCTGAACTGTGATGCTATCTTTGCCTGTGCTTCCATATCATTCATCCCGTTTTTGGAAACCCGTACCTACGCCACTCTGAAGCCGCGCTCCACAAGGGCGATGTTCTCTGCAAGGGCTTTCTCGTTGCGGCCTATCACAACCACAACCGCAAGCACACCCTTGCGAACCTCCTGCGTAAAGATCTTCAGCGGGAGATTTTCCTCGCTGAGACCCTCAAAGCCGAAGGCATTCTTATTGTTGAACTTGAATTTCTCTATAGGGTTGAAATCCTCCGGATCATCCTCATAAAAGCCCACGCTCTCCGCATAATTTGCAAAGGCCTGATCTTCGGCAGTTTCGCCTTCGGGCATAGGGCCCACATAGATGTCCACATAGTCGCGGTCTGCCGATGCCGTAATACGGCTAACCTCAACGCCCGCATCATCATTAAAAACTTCAGATTCCACTGTCCACTCCTGTGGCAGTTTAAGTTTGATATCAAATGCCATGATTTTTATAACATTTCTGCGGCGAGGTCATACGAATCCGCGCCAACAATTTTCACCCTGATTATCTCACCGGTGAGGTCCTCATCACTCTTCACCAGAATTTCGCCGTCCACATCCGGACTTTCATACCGGCTGCGGCAAACCAGCACGCCATCCTCCCAAGAGTCCACAATAACCTCTTCCTCCGTTCCCACGCGCGAGAGATTGAACTCATAGGAAATCTGCTCCTGCAGTTCCATAAGAGCGTCGTAACGCTCCTGCTTCACCTCCTGCGGAATGTCATCGGCATAATTCAGCGCCGAATAGGTGTCCTCCTCTTCGCTGTAGGTGAAGGCGCCCAGCCTTTCGAAACGGGCATCCCTTGCAAACTGCATAAGGCTCTGGAACTCCTGCTCATCCTCTCCCGGATGTCCCACAATCATGGTGGTACGCAGCACGATGCCGGGAACTCTCTGACGGAACTTCTCCACCAGCGCGCGTGTCTGCTGCTCGTCCACTCCCCTGTGCATCATCTGCAGAATCTTGCTGGAAGCGTGCTGCAGAGGAATATCCATATACTTGCAAATCTTTGGATTGGAAGCCATCTCGTCCAGCACATCCTCCGGGAAAGAAGACGGATAGGAATAGTGAAGACGTATCCACTCTATGCCCTCAACGGCCGATAAGGCACGCAGCAGCCTTGCCAATGCCCTTTCCTTGTAAAGGTCCAGGCCGTAATAGGTGATATCCTGCGCAATTATCAGAAGCTCCTTGACACCCTTTGCCGCAAGGCATTCAGCCTCGCGAACCAGATCCTCTATCGGCACGGAATGATGCGCTCCGCGTATGAAAGGGATGGCGCAATAAGAGCAGCGTCTGTCGCAGCCTTCCGATATCTTAAGGTAGGCGTAATGCTGCGGAGTGCTAAGCACCCTTTTCTCCTGCGCAAGCTTCCTGTCCGCACCCAGATACTCCACCAGCGGATTGAAATCCCTTGCGCCGAACCATGCATCCACCTCCGGGATAAGCTGGGGCATATCCGCCGCATAGCGCTGGCCAAGACAGCCGAACACAACCACAGAGCCATAGAAGCCATCCTGCTTCAGTTCCACCGCCTCCAGTATGGCGTCGATGGACTGCTGCTTGGCATCGGCAATGAAAGAGCAGGTGTTTATGAGATACACATCGGCAGGGCCCTGGGGCACAATCTCATAAGTGCCTTCCAGAGCCGCTGCAATATGCTCCGAGTCCACAGTATTCTTACTGCAGCCCAGAGTGTTCAGGACCAGAGTTTTCAAGCCTGTGTCTCCTCTGCCTCTTCGGCCTCAGGATCAACAAACTCCATAGGGCAGTGGGCCTTCAGTTCGTTGTACCAGGTAACCACCTTCTTCATGTGAGAGAGGTAGAAACGGTCACGGTCATAGCCAGGAAGGGCTTTCTCGAAAAGGCCGCGAATCTCAGCCTCGGATGCCTTTGCAGTTGGTGCATCGGCAGAGCCAAGAACCTTTACCATAGACTCCAGAACGTTGCGAAGCCTAACCTCGCCCTCATCGGTATAGATTGAAATATCTTCCAGAGTGGTGATTTTGCCATTTGCGGGGAAATTCACCCTTGCGCCTGTTGCAAGGCTCTCTGCAATTGCACCGTTGCGGCTCTGTGCCACATAGCGGTAAAGACCGGGATAACCTGAAACAGAAAGGATTCTGCCAAGGTTGGTTTTCTCATTTGCCATAATTTATATACTTTAACTCAAGTTTCGCAAGTATTATCTAATTGTTATTCAAAGCCTTGTGCATATCTTGCGAAACTTTTCCCCTACGCACAAACACTTCTACGTTACCTTTTCCCTAAATCCCTTTTCTCGGAAAAGGGACTTACTATCGACCTAAAGGTCTCTATATATGGTTGTTTCGCAAATGCGAAACTTATATCCTTTAAAAATTTATCAACTTGTTCTTCCGCATATTCGCGGGAAGATGAATTATCTATTTTCACACTCACTCTGGGATTGGAAGAATGATCTGCCTGCAGGGCAATCCTGCGCCTTATATCTGCCTCTTCCCCTCCGCGGGCAACAGCCCTTTCCACTCTAAGCTCCAGCGGAGCCTCAACCAGCATCACCCAATCTCCGAAGCCGTCAAAAAAACTCTTCTGCAATATTGTTGCGCTCTCCATCCCCACCAGTTCCTTTCCCTGCCCGGCAGCCCACTCACGGAAATCCTTCATCAGCAAAGGAAACAGCGCGTCTTCCAACGCTTTCAATTTCTGCGGCTTGCTGAAAATATCCGCACACAGCATCGCCTTCAGCGAAGGATACACCTCATACAGGGCTTTGGCACGCGAATCGCAGTCATACACCGGCACTCCCCTTTCCGCAAGGCAGGCGCTTATCATGGATTTGCCGCTGCCCAGGCCTCCCGTAATTATCAAAACCTTCATCGGTCCGATACCTCCACAAAACAATCAAAGACCTCCTTGTCCAGGCTGTACTGCAGAATATCATCCGGCAGTCCGAACACCTTCGCCACGCACTTTCCCTTGCGGCTGCTGTTGAACTCGTCATAATCCACGCACACATACACCGATGACATATCGGTATCGGCGGGGAAACGCATGCGGTAGCGGAAATTCACGCTTGAAGGGAAAACCTTCATTGACGTGCCTCTTGGAACATTTACGGTGTATACCGGAAGCGTAACTTCACGCTGCACATAGCGCACAACCGGAATCACATAGCTGACGCTCCTTGCCGACATCCTAAGCCCCGGAATATCCTTAACCTTAACAGTTCCGAAAGTCTCGGCATCCAGATTGTTGTAACGCACCACATCGGTGGTAACATATTGCGCTGCATCCAGAAGTGCCTTCTCTCCATACACCAGCACCGAATCCGGGGTGTATTTCACCTCTCCCAGGGCCATGTACTGCGGCTTGTATCCCAGGTTAGTCATAAGTTTCACCGGCAGTTTGCGGCTTAGTACGGTATTGAAGGTGAAAAACACCGTATCACTCACAAAATACTCCAATTTCGCGTTATCCATGTAGATGAAATGGAAGTATTTGTTAAGATCCGCCGATGTCATGTAATAAGTGTCACCCTCCTTGTGGTGCATGTCTTCCGGGGCAATCTTCACCGTAACGGCGTTGTGCCTTTCGGCAGACATGCGCATACCCAGAAGGCTCAGGCCCGGCATGTCACAACTGGCGGCAATCTCCACAGATTCCGCAGACACGTTATCGTGCCCGTCAATCTCGCACATCGCAATAACCCTGCGCTGCACAAGACTGGTATAGCTCTGGGACAGATTCCGGCCCAGCCACATACCCAGGGCCAGCAACAGGGACAGGCCCAATGCCGTATAATCACCAGCCGATAGGAATTTTCTGCCGTCAGCCATTCAGAAGCAATGCTTTGGGTGCCTTATTCTACTGCTGCTGTGCGTCGGTCTCGTAATCCCTTACAACAGAGCTTTTGGCAACGCGGATCTTCACGTCCTTGTCCACCTGAAGAAGAAGGCTTGTTTCTTTAACCTCCACTACAGTACCGAAGATACCGCCCATGGTAACCACCTTGTCTCCCTTCTTCAGAGAGTCACGGAATGCCTGAAGTTCCTTCTGCTGTTTGCGCTGCGGACGTATCATGAAGAAATACATAACCACGAACACAAGTGCAAGCATGATCCACATTGAAAGTGAAGAACCACCCTGAGGTGCTGCAGGAGCAGCCTGTAAAATTGTAAGCATATCTTTATTCTTTTACTTTGTTATTTCTTTTTAAATTCCTCCTTCTTGGAAAGATTGTCCAGAATACCGTTCACGAACACACTGCTCTTCGCAGTGCCATAGTATTTGGAAATCTCCACATACTCGTTGATACTCACGTTCACAGGTATGTTAGGGAAATATACAATCTCTGCCAATGCAGTGATAATGAGCGCGATATCGGTGCCCACCAGACGGTCGCTGTCCCAGTTTGGAACGGTGGAGGCAATAGCCTGATAATAAGCCTCATAGTTGGTGTATGCCTGCTGCAACAGCCTGTGAACAAACAGATTGTCATCTTCCATGGAAGACTTGGTATCGCTGAGGTACAACTCCGGCATTTTCCAGCTGCCACCCTTGCCCAGGGCCTCCAAAGTCCTGCAGCAATAGCTTAGGCTGTATGCAAGATCGTCATTCCAATACAGGCTCATATCCTCCAGGGCAACTTCCAGATCCTCCCTGTCCACGAACTCCTCCTCGAATATCCTTATGAAAAGTTCGCAGTCCTCCTTCAGTGAAGACTCTGCCGAAGCCATATACCTGGCATAGTATTCCTTGGTCTGGATAGAGGCGAAAATCTTCCTGAGGATGAGGTCGAAAGCGCCCCATTTGTCAAGGCCTTTCTTCTTCACGATTTTCTGGAAATCCGGATCGGCGTCAAACATCTTTGCAAGACGGTTGTTCACGAATTTCAGATTCGGATTCCTCTCCTCTTCGGTCTTGTTTATTTTCTTCTGTATCTGATTGATTCTGTCCTGTGCCACTGCTGTCAGCGGAGAAATGCTGGCAAGCATGAAAAGATAAAGGTTGCGTGTAGATTCCAAAGCGGCATCAAGCTCCTTCTGGGCCGATGCAAGGCTTTTTTCCTGCGACATTTCTATGGCAAAGAGCTCTTTAAACGCTTTGATTCTGAGAATTCTTCTGTTAAGCATCTAATTTCAGTAATTTTTATGCAAAGATACACTCTATGTTTGTAAAAATTCCTACATTTGTTCAATAATTTAAATTTTATTCTATGTATAACGAAGATTACGGTAACGCAGCGTCAAGGGAGCGCGCTACAGAAGATGTGTTTTCAAAGCCAGTACGTGCCGGCAAACGCACCTATTTCATGGATGTAAAGGCCACAAAAGGCAATGATTATTATCTTACCATCACAGAAAGCAAGAAGAGAGTTGAGGCTGACGGCCGTTTTTCATTCGACAAACACAAAATCTTCCTTTACAAGGAGGATTTCGAAAAATTCACAGAAGGTCTTCAGGAAGTCATAGACTATATCAAGGCCCATTGCGACGTGCAGGAGTCACGCCACGAAGACAGAAACTTCCAGGACGTTAATTTTGACGAGCTTTAATGAAGAAGCCTGTTGTTGCGCTCATCTACGATTTTGACGGAACCCTTTCTCCCGGCAACATGCAGGAGTTCGGATTCATCCAGGCAATAGAGCAGAGCGCCAAAACCTTCTGGACACGCAGTGATCAGATAGCAAGGGATCAGGATGCCAGCGGCATCCTTTCCTATATGAAACTGATGGTGGACGAAGCCAGAAAAAAAGGCTTCCCGCTGCGCAGGAGGGATTTCCAGCGCTTCGGCACCAAGGTGGAGCTGTATCCCGGCGTAAGGGAATGGTTCAAGCTGGTGAACGATTACGGCAAAAGCCAGGGCGTTGTCATAGAGCATTACATCAACTCTTCCGGCCTTGCGGAAATGATAGAGGGCACTGCCATAGGCAAGGAATTCAAAAGGATATTCGCCTGCTCTTTCATCTACAATGACATGGGCGAAGCCGTTTGGCCCGGTGTTGCCGTGGATTACACCGCAAAAACACAGTTCCTTTTCAAGATAAACAAAGGCATACTAAGCGTCAGGGACAACAAACTGGTGAATGAAAGCCAGGCCGAGGACAAGAAACGCATTCCGTGGAACAACATGATTTACTTCGGGGACGGAGACACCGATGTCCCTTGCATGAAGATAGTGAAAATGTTCGGCGGAAACGCAATTGCCGTATACAATCCGGAAAATGAGAACAAAAAGGCAACGGCAGCGAAACTGCTGAAGCAGGACAGGGTTAATTTCATCACCCCCACAGACTACACCCCTGACAGCCGCACCTTCCGCATAGTGAAGGCCATCATAGACAAAATCAAAGTGGACAGCACCATTGCCTCACTTAAAAAATCCCGATAGATTTATGGAAAACAGGTATACATTTGACGCAGCCGCAGTGGCGGAAAAGCTAATCCAGTGGACAAAAGACTATTTCAGCAAAGCCGGAGAGGGCACCAAAGCCATTCTTGGCATGAGCGGAGGCAAGGATTCCACCGTTGCCGCAGCGGTTCTGGCCAAGGCACTTGGCAAAGACAGGGTGATAGGCGTTTCCATGCCGCAGGGCAGCCAGTCCCTTAACGAGGCCGACAAGATATGCGAATACCTTGGCATCAAGATGTATACCGTGAACATAGGCAAGGCCTGCGACGGTCTTCTTGAAGGCATTGCAGCTGCCGGTGAGGAGCTAAGCAAGGCAAGCGTGCAGAACATTCCGCCTCGCGTAAGGATGACAACCCTTTATGCCATAGGCCAGACCAATAACGCCCGCGTTGTGAACACCTGCAATCTTTCAGAAGACTATATAGGTTACGCCACCAAATTCGGAGACGGCGCCGGAGATTTCTCTCTGTTTGCCAACCTCACTGTAACCGAAGTCCTGGCTATAGGCGATTATCTTGGCGTTCCGTACCAGTGGGTTCACAAGACCCCGGATGACGGTCTTCCCCACAGCTGCCCGGACGAGGAGAAGATAGGCTTCACATACGCAGAGCTGGACATCTATATCCGCACAGGCGTAAAACCGGAAGGCTATGTCCACAATAACCCCGATGAGGGGCTGAAGGTGGACAAGATAAACAGGATGCACCTTGCCAACCTTCACAAACTGCAACCTATGCCTTCCTTCAACGTTTGATTCCAGCCATTCTCCGGCTCCAGAAAAACAGGAAAACCAGACTGATGCCACCAACTACGGCCGCTATCCAGGGGATAAGTGTGTCAGGCATGTTCAGGCCTATCTTATCCACACAGATATAGGTGATGCACACCGTGGTCATGAAGCAGGCCGGAATTCCTGGAATAAGGAAGTACTTATGCGGGCGCCTCTCCATGAAGTGTGAAGTAAGCACCCAGAGAACTATGCTTGCCAGCATCTGGTTAGCCCAACCGAAATATCTCCAGATAATATTGAACCCGTTTTCATCCTCTATGTTGAACCACAGCAGAAGGCTGGCTGCAATAAAGAGAGGTATGCTTATATAAAGCCTGTTCAGCTTGGATTTCTGCTCCAGACCAAGGAAATCGGCAAGAATCAGGCGCGCACTGCGGAAAGCGGTGTCTCCGCTGGTGATCGGGGCCGCAACAACGCCCATGATGGCAAGTATGCCGCCAACAATTCCCAGCCAGGATTTTGCCACGCTTGTAACAACCTCCGGTGCCTGCGCACTGCCGGCGCCAACCTCGGCCATGCCTCCGTCAAAGAAGAAGTACGACGATACTGCAGCCCAGATAAGCGCAACCAGTCCCTCGGTGATCATTGCTCCGTAAAACACGGGGCGTCCCAGGCTTTCGTTTTTCAGACATCGGGCCATGATAGGGCTCTGGGTTGAATGGAAGCCGCTTATTGCACCGCAGGCCACTGTGATGAAAAGGGCCGGGAATATATGCTGGCCGCTGATGCCAGCCTGAGGTCCCCTGTTGTAGAGGCCGTCCCAGAACTCCGGAATAGAAGGCCATTTGATGAACAGGCACACGCACAGGGCGGCTGCCATGAACAGCAGCGAAAGGGCGAAAACAGGATAGAACTTGCCTATCACCTTATCCACGGGAAGCAGGGTTGCAACTATGTAGTAAAGGAATATTATGGCAACCCACAGCATTATGGAAACCGTGGCTGTTGGTGCAATGGCTGCAATCTTTCCAAGAATAAGGGCCGGGCTGTATACGAACACCGTTCCCACAAGAAGCAGCAGAAGGATGGAGAAAACAAGCATTATCCTTTTCCACCACTTGCCCAGATACCTGCCGGTGATGTCCGGAATGGAGGCTCCCCCGTCCCTTATGGACAGCATACCCGTGAGATAGTCATGCACGCCTCCGGCAAAAATACTGCCCAGAACTATCCACAGATAGCACGAAGGGCCGAATTTTGCTCCCATGATGGCACCGAAGATAGGGCCGGTTCCGGCAATGTTCAAAAACTGTATCATGAACACCTTCCATGTTGGCATCGGCACAAAATCCACGCCGTCATTCTTTGCAATGGCAGGAGTCACGCGAGAAGGATCCGGGCCGAAAGCCCTGTCCACAAAATAACCGTAGATAAAATAGCCCAGAACCAGGGCGCACATACTGATAATAAATGAATACATCTTCCTTTATTTTATTTTTTATCGGACCATTTAACTTTCAGGATTCTGTACGGGTATTCTTCCAGCAGGCGGGCAGCGTTAGGGCAGGAAATCTTGTGGATGGTGATTCCGTTCATGCGCGTTACAAAGCCGAAGATATCGTCTCCGTACACCGGATTGCAACACTGGGACAGCTTGTAGTCCAGGCCCTTGATATGTTTGGCGTCAATGATAAGCACATTCTCCGCATCCTTCTGGCTGTTGTCCGTGCTTGCTGCAGGCTGCGCATTCACCGGCTCCTGGATATCCACATGGTGCACCTCATGCAGGAACTCCACAAACTTCTTGATATCCAGCGGATCCAATCTGCCGTCTCCTATGGCCTCGTAGAAGGAAGACAGGGATTTGTAGCGGTATTTCTTCATAACCGCAGCCATATCCTCGTCGTTTATCTCCATTTCCCACTTGCGGCACTTGGATGCCAGCAGTTCCTTGCCCTCATTCGCCTTCTGGAATTCTTCCTCCTTAAGGAACTGTTTTATCTTCGTCCTGGCCTTGCTGCACACCACATAATTCAGCCAGTCGGCCGATGGTTTCTGATTCTTGCCCTTTATGATTTCCACCACATCACCGGTGTTCAGTTTCTCTCTGATAGGCACAGCCTTGCCGTTGACAATACCGCCCGTACACTTCAGGCCCAGGTTGCTGTGAATGCTGAATGCGAAATCCAGCACAGAGGAGCCCGCAGGCATTTTTTTCAGTTCTCCCGTCGGAGTATAAACGAAAATATCGCTGTTGGCAAGCGAGATTTCCTCCTCGGCCGCCTGCTCCATTCCGTCCTTCTTCTCCAGCATTGCGCGCACGGAACTAAGCCACATATCCACGGTGGCCTCGCGCTTGATTCCCTTGTATGACCAGTGCGATGCCAGACCGCTTTCCGCAATCTCATCCATGCGCTTGGTACGTATCTGCACTTCCAGATATGCTCCCTCGCGGTTCTTTACCGTAATATGCAGAGACTCATAGCCGTTAGGTTTCGGATTGGAAAGCCAGTCCCTGAGGCGTTTGGTATCGGATTCATACTCTTCCGTAACCAGAGAGAAGACCTTCCAGCAAAGAGCCTTCTCCACGACAGGATCCTCTTCGCAATCGATGATGAAACGTATTGCAAACACATCGAAGACACCCTCGAAAGGCACCTTCTGGGCCTGCATCTTCTTCCATATGGAATATGCAGTCTTCGTGCGCACCTTCAGCTTGTATTTGATTCCATCGGCGGCCAGGCGTTCCTCCAGAGGCTTTATGAACTCACGCATCAGTTTCTCCCTTTCCGGCTCTCCAACTTTCAGTTTGTTGGTGATGCCGCGGTATGTCTCGGGATCGGCATGTTTCAGATATATGTTTTCCATCTCGGACTTAATATTGTAAAGTCCAAGCTGGTGTGCTATAGGCAGATACAGAAGCTGGGTCTCCAGAGAGCGGCGCTCGCGCTCCGCCTTGCCGAACATATCCAGATTACGCATGGTCTCCAGCCTGTCGGCAATCTTGATGATGGCCACGCGAGGGTCCTTGGAATAACTGATAATCAGACGCTTATAATTGTCCGCCTCCAGACGCGTATCTTTCGGATGAATCTGGGAAATCTTGTTAAGGCCTTCAACAATATTGTAGATATCATTTCCGAACTCCTCCCTCACCGACGGCAGAAGTTCCGGTTTCACGCGCGATGCCTCATGAAGATATACAGCCACAATGCTGTCATCGGACAAACCTATCTCCTCCCTCACAATCTTCGCCACATTGTCCGGATGCTCCATGAAAGGGTTTCCGTTTCCCCTTGTCATTCCATCAAGAGCCTGCAGTGCAATAGCCCTTGCCTTTTCTATTTGTCCTTCCATACCTTAAGATATTCGTTAAGTGCCCACATTTCGTCTCTATACTGCACGGCCTCAGTAAAATTCAGTTCGGCCGCAGCCTTTTCCATTTTCAGCCTTGCATTCCGCGCCGCCTCTTCCACCTGGCTTCTGCTCATGGCGCGTATCACAGGGTCCTGCAAAACTGCTGCTAAATCGGCCACTATGTGTCCGTTCACAAAGGCGGAATTGGTTTCCCTTACGGAATCGTGTCCCAAACCCACGCTTATGCGTCCCGTTCCAAGATCCGACGGATCCGGTATATAGTGAGGGTCGTCATATGAATTGGCCGCCGACATTCGGCCCGATACGCTGCTAACCAGGCTGTTGCGTTTCACGCTCACCTGCGTTGGGGTTATACCGTGCTTCTTGTTGTATTCCATCTGCTTTGCACGACGTCTGTCCGTCTCATAGATGGTCTGCTGCATAGACTCGGTTATCTTGTCGGCATACATTATAACCAGTCCGTTCACGTTGCGCGCCGCACGTCCCGCCGTCTGTGTAAGAGAGCGCCCGCTGCGAAGGAAACCCTCCTTGTCCGCATCCAGTATGGCCACGAGGCTAACTGTAGGTATATCCAGGCCCTCACGCAGAAGGTTTACGCCCACCAGGACGTCGAAGAGGCCGTTCTTGAAATCCTCTATGATCTGCACCCTTTCCATGGTGTCCACATCGGAGTGTATATATCGGCAGCGTATGCCCATGCGGGTGAAATACTGCTCCAACTCCTCCGCCATGCGTTTGGTGAGGGTTGTAACCAGCACCCTTTCATCGCGGTTGCTGCGCACCCTTATCTCCTCCATGAGGTCATCCACCTGTCCTTCTATAGGGCGCACCTGGATAGGAGGGTCCAAAAGGCCGGTAGGACGCACAACCTGCTCCACCACAAGACCTTCGGACTTTTCCAGCTCGTAGTCTGCCGGAGTTGCAGACACATAGACAGTCTGGCCCGTAAGGTCCTCGAATTCCTCAAATTTCAAAGGCCTGTTGTCCGCCGCTGCGGGAAGACGGAAACCATAGTCTATAAGCACGTTCTTGCGTGAATGGTCTCCTCCATACATGGCCCTTATCTGCGGGATCGTAACATGGCTCTCGTCTATGAAAGTGATGTAATCATCCGGGAAATAGTCCAACAGGCAGAATGGCCTCATACCCTGCTTGCGGCCGTCGAAATAGCGCGAATAGTTCTCTATACCCGGGCAATATCCCATCTCCTTTATCATCTCCAGGTCATATTCCACTCTCTGCTGCAAACGTTTGGCTTCCAATGGTTTGCCTATTTCCTGGAACCAATCGCACTGGGCCTTCATATCGTCCTGTATCTGGCTTACGGCGCGCGTTGTCCTCTCCTTCGTGGTTACGAAATTGCCGGCCGGGAATATGTTTATCTCCTGCAGGTTTTCAAGGTATGCGCCGCTAAGCGGGTCTATTATGCTTATGCGGTCCACATCATCGCCGAAAAACTCTATCCTCACCCCCTGGTCCGATGAACCCAGCCCTATGTCCAGCGTATCTCCCTTCACGCGGAAAGTGCCGCGCTTGAGCTCCAGCTCGCTGCGGGAATACAGGGCTTCGGACAGACGGTACAGCAGCGAAGTCATGCCAATCGTGTCTCCAAGTCTCACCCTCACCGTCTGCGCATGAAAATCCTCCGGATTGCCTATACCGTAAAGGCATGATACAGAACTAATTACAATCACATCCCTTCGGCCCGAAAGAAGTGCCGATGCTGCGCTCAGCCTAAGTTTCTCAATCTCGTCATTGATGCTTAGGTCCTTTTCTATGTAGGTGTCTGTTGACGGAATGTACGCCTCCGGCTGATAGTAATCGTAATATGACACGAAATACTCCACGGCATTGCCCGGAAAGAAGTTCTTGAACTCTCCGTACAACTGCGCCGCCAGGGTTTTGTTATGGGACAGTATCAGGGCCGGACGCTGCAGTTTCTCAATGACATTCGCCATTGTGAAGGTCTTTCCCGAACCGGTAACGCCAAGCAGGGTAACGCTGTCCACGCCTTGTTTCAGAGCGGAACAAATACCCTTGATAGCCGATGGCTGGTCGCCGGAAGGCTTGAATTTGGAGTCCAGTTTAAAGTCCATAACAATCCAAAATATCAATTACAAATTTCGTAAAAAATTCTATTATTTTTTATCAAAGGAAGACAAATATATATTATATTTGTAAGTAACTGCTAACAAGCAAATAAAACAAACTACGTTATATTATGCAATATTCACACGAAGTGCAGCAGATGTGCTGCGTACAGAAAGGACCTAACCATGGTCCGGCTCCAATCCCAGAGGAGGGTAAATGGGTAAAATCAAAAGAGATCAAAGACGTTTCAGGCTTTACTCACGGTATCGGCTGGTGTGCTCCTCAGCAGGGTGCATGCAAACTCAGCCTTAACGTTAAAGAGGGCGTTATCCAGGAGGCTCTCGTTGAGACTATCGGTTGCTCTGGTATGACTCACTCTGCCGCTATGGCATCTGAGATTCTCCCAGGTAAAACTATCCTCGAGGCTCTCAACACAGACCTTGTTTGTGACGCCATCAACACTGCAATGCGCGAGCTCTTCCTTCAGATTGTTTACGGCCGCACACAGAGCGCTTTCTCAGAGGGCGGTCTTGTTATCGGCGCTGGTCTTGAGGACCTTGGCAAAGGTCTTCGCAGCCAGGTTGGTACTCTCTACGGTACTCTTGCAAAAGGTCCTCGTTACCTGGAGCTTGCAGAGGGCTATATCAAAACCCTTGCTCTTGACAAAGACGACCAGGTTTGCGGTTACGAGTTCGTACACCTTGGCAAATTCATGGAGCAGATCAAGAAAGGCGTTGACGCCAACGAGGCTCTGAAAGCCGTTACAGGTACTTATGGCCGTTTCAGCAAAGAGGCCGGTGCAGTTAAATACATTGACCCACGTAAAGAATAAGGAGACAAGACTATGATTAGAGAAGTTAAATTCGAAAGCCAGGATCGTCGTATTAACCAAATCCTTGCTGCCCTCAAGGAGAACGGTATCGCTTCTATCGAGGAGGCAAATGAAATTTGCGAGAAATATGGTCTTGACCCATACAAAACATGTGAGGAGACTCAGCCAATCTGCTTCGAGAACGCTAAATGGGCTTACGTTGTAGGTTCTGCTATCGCTCTGAAGAAAGGCGTAAAGAACGCTGCTGAGGCTGCCGAGGCTATCGGTATCGGCCTTCAGGCATTCTGTATCCCTGGTTCAGTAGCTGACGACCGCAAAGTTGGTCTTGGCCACGGTAACCTTGCAGCAATGCTTCTGCGTGAGGAGACAAAATGCTTCGCATTCCTTGCAGGTCACGAGTCTTTCGCAGCTGCAGAGGGTGCTATCAAAATTGCCGCTAAAGCAGACAAAGTACGTAAAGAGCCTCTCCGTTGTATCCTTAACGGTCTTGGCAAAGACGCTGCACAGATCATCAGCCGTATCAATGGTTTCACATATGTTCAGACAGAGTTCGACTATTTCACTGGCGAGCTGAAAGTTGTTCGTGAGATCGCTTACAGCGACGGTCCTCGTGCAAAGGTTAAATGCTACGGCGCAGATGACGTTCGTGAGGGCGTTGCAATCATGTGGAAAGAGGGCGTAGACGTTTCAATCACAGGTAACTCTACAAACCCTACACGTTTCCAGCATCCTGTTGCAGGTACATACAAGAAAGAGCGTGTTCTTGCTGGTAAGCCTTACTTCAGCGTAGCATCAGGTGGTGGTACAGGCCGTACACTTCACCCAGATAACATGGCTGCAGGTCCAGCTTCATATGGTATGACTGATACTATGGGCCGTATGCACTCTGACGCTCAGTTCGCAGGTTCATCTTCAGTTCCTGCTCACGTAGAGATGATGGGCTTCCTTGGCATCGGTAACAACCCTATGGTTGGTTGTACAGTTGCTTGCGCCGTTGACGTTGCTCAGGCTCTTAACAAATAATTCTAAATAACTCTGCTATGACTCACAAAGAGTATATGCAGATGGCAATCGAAGAAGCCCGCCTTGGTATACATAATGGCCATGGCGGGCCTTTCGGTACCGTCATCGTAAAGGAAGGAAAGGTTATTGCACGCGGCCACAATTGCGTGCTTAGGGATCATGATGCCACCTGTCACGGCGAGATTTCAGCTATTCGTGAGGCTGGTAAAGTTCTTGGGACTTATGATCTTAGCGGCTGCACCCTATATACTACAGGTGAGCCTTGTCACATGTGTCTTTGCGCCTGCATGTGGGCGAATATAGAGAAGGTTTATTACGGCTGCACAATTGCCGATAACGGGCAGATTGGCTTCCGTGACGATAAGTTCAATGATATTTTCGGGGGCCGGGATAAGCTTGGCTCTTTCCTGGAGGAATTGGACCGTGAGGACTGTCTGCAGCTCTTCTCTGAATACAACAACATTCAATACAAGAAGCTCTACTAAAATAATATCGCCCCAGGCGGAACTTCGTCTATTTCCGGTGATATATGCCTTTTTCAGGCCTCGCAGCACATGGTGCTGCTCGATCCCTCCCAACATATTCTG
>JAKSKO010000042.1 GCA_024401715.1 Bacteroidales bacterium | reverse complement strand
GCCACGTCGCGGAAGTTGCCGGCAGAGAATTCCCTTTCGGCCAAAGATGCCATGGCCGCAGCATTGGGATAGGCCTCAACGAAAGTTCCGCCCGGAATAAGTTCCCTGCATTTCAAGGCACCGTCGCCTATGAACAGGGCATCAGCGGCGATATCGGCAAAAGAGCCCTCTTCCACAACCAAAGCCTGGATATCGGAAAGTCTGTTCCCGCAGGCATCGTAAGTGGCCGTATAAACCTCCATGCGGCGCGCATCCACCATAGGCACAACCCACTTGCAGGAAGAAGCATCGGCCATTGCCGCAAGAACATCCAAAGTGCTTACAGACAACAGTTTGACGCCAGCGCCGAAGCACAGTCCCTTTGCTGTGCTCAGACCCACGCGCAAACCCGTGTACGAACCGGGGCCGTCGCTGATGCACACGGCATCCAGGTCTGCCGCGCGAAGGCCGCATTCACGCAGGACCTCGTCGCAATAGACAGCGGTGAGTGACGCATGCGAACGGTCCAGGCCGCTCTGGCGGCTGCACACTGTTTTTCCATCTATCTCCAGCGCAACGGAACAAAGTGCGGTGGATGTCTCTATGAGAAGAATCTTTGCCATGATTTATGCAGCTTGTCCCTTTGAAATCAGAAGTTTCAGATAAGGGAACACTATATTCGTGAAATTCTTTATGTACACGTAGACCACAGACTGGTTTACCTTGGACTGGCTTACAAAGCCGAAAGTCTGGTTGAAGGCATCGAAAAGCAGAATGAGAAGACCCAGGATCAGACACACCTTGAAAAGGGCGAAAAGCACACCCAGAAGTCTGTCTATCCAGCCCCCGATGCTAACTTTCACCACTTTGCGTAGCATGATTCCGAAAAGGTAGAGCACATAGAAGACCACCAAGAATATTGCCGCAAAGGAAATGGCATTCACAACCTTCACATTAAGATTGATATAAGGGGCAAGGTACACTCCCAGCGCCGAAGCGAAACGGCAAGAAAGCCACACCGCCGCAACGAGGGCTACAATACCCATAACTTGTTGAACAAGACCTTGTTTCAGTCCGGACACCACTCCGCAAATCAAGAGCACAAGCAGTAGAATTATATCGGCAATATTCATAGAATTTTTGTATATTTGCGTCCTTAGCGGATACGCTCTGCAAAAATAAAAAAAACTTATGAGATTTAAAGAGTATAACGGTTTGGATTTGGTAGGCCTCAGTGCCGATGTTTTGGATAAATGGCAGAAAGAACATGCCTTTGAGAAATCACTTGAGATACGTGAGGGAGCTCCACGCTTCATTTTCTTCGAGGGACCTCCAAGCGCAAACGGCCGTCCCGGCATTCACCATGTGATGGCCCGCAGCATCAAGGATTCCATCTGCCGATACAAAACCATGACAGGCCACCAGGTTCGCCGCCGTGCAGGATGGGACACACACGGCCTTCCAGTGGAGCTGGGCGTGGAGAAGATGCTTGGCATCACCAAGGAGGACATAGGCAGCAAGATTTCCGTTGACGAATACAATGCCGCATGCCGCAAGGAGGTTATGAAATATACCGCCGAGTGGGAAAGCCTCACAGGCCGCATAGGTTACTGGGTGGACATGAAAGACCCGTACATCACCTATGACAACCGCTATATAGAGACTCTCTGGTATCTCCTGAAGAAAATATACGACAAGGGCCTTCTGTACAAAGGCTACACAATCCAGCCATACTCCCCTGCCGCAGGTACAGGCCTCAGCTCCCACGAGCTTAACCAGCCGGGCTGCTACCGCGACGTAAAGGACACCACATGCACCGCCCAGTTCAAGATTGTGGATCCGGGTGTGCTTGCAGTGGAGGGAGAGACGGAATACTACTTCCTGGCTTGGACAACAACCCCTTGGACCCTGCCTTCCAACACGGCTCTCTGCGTGGGCCCGAAGATAGATTACGTAAGGGTTCTTTCGGCCAACCCATACACCGGCAAGAAGGCTGTATACGTGATGGCAAAAGCCCTTGTAGGCTCATATTTCACAGATAAATTCCCTCATCCTTTCCAGGTTCTGGAGGGTGAATTCAAGGGCAGCGACCTGGTGGGCATCCGCTACGAGCAGCTTTTCCCTTGGGTGAAGCCATGCGCTCTGGAGGGCGACAATCTTGTAGACAAATCTGCCGAGGCATTCAGGGTTATCCCGGGTGATTATGTTACCGTTGCCGACGGTACCGGTATCGTGCATATCGCGCCTACCTTCGGTGCGGACGATGCCAAGGTGGCAAAAGACGCCGGCATTCCCGCACTCTTCATCATAGACCGTGCAGGTGACACCCGCCCTATGGTGGATTTCCAGGGCAAATATTTCGTGGAGCAGGACATGGACCCTGCTTTCCGTGCCGCATTCGTAAACGATGCATACTGGGCACACAGCGGAGATTTCGTGAAACCGGGCTACAAGGCGTGGTTCACAAGGCCTCAGGGCGTTTCGATGGACGAGGCCATGAAAGCCCAGACTCCGGACGACGACCTTAACGTGGTCCTCTGCATAGAAATGAAGGCTGCCGGCCAGGCATTCAAGATAGAGAAGCATCTGCACAACTATCCGCACTGCTGGAGAACAGACCTTCCTATCCTTTACTATCCGCTGGACTCATGGTTCATCCGCGCCACCGCAGTTAAAGACCAGATGGTGGCCCTGAACCAGACCATAGACTGGAAGCCGAAATCCACCGGCACAGGCCGTTTCGGCAACTGGCTGGAGAACCTTAACGACTGGAACCTTTCACGCTCCCGCTATTGGGGCACTCCCCTTCCGGTATGGCGCAACCGCGATACCAAGGAGGAAATCTGCATAGGAAGCGTGGCTGAACTTTATGCCGAGATAGAGAAAGCCGTTGCAGCAGGCGTTATGACATCCAACCCTCTGGCAGCCAAGGGATTCAACCCTGCAGACATGTCCAGGGAGAATTATGACAAGATAGACCTTCACCGTCCGTATGTGGACGATATCGTGCTTGTGGGCGCATCGGGCGCAGCATTGACCCGTGAGAAAGACCTTATTGACGTCTGGTTCGATTCCGGTGCAATGCCATACGCACAGGAGGGCCTGCGCAACCTTGGCAGCGAGGCTTTCGGCACTACAGCCGATTTCATTGCCGAAGGCGTGGACCAGACCCGCGGATGGTTCTATACCCTGCATGCAATCCACACAATGGTAAGCGGCACACCTGCCTATAAACGCGTTATCTCCAACGGCCTGGTGCTGGACAAGTTCGGCAACAAGATGAGCAAACGCCTTGGCAATGCCGTGGATCCTTTCGAAATGCTGGACAAATACGGCGCCGATGCAATACGCTGGTACATGCTTACAAACGCACAGCCTTGGGACAACCTCAAGTTTGACGAGGCCGGTGTGGATGAGATACGCCGCAAGTTCTTCGGCACGCTGTACAACTCATATTCGCTTTTCGCAGTATATGCAAACATAGACAACTTCGATCCGTCGGCTGCACAGATTCCTGCAGCACAGCGTCCGGAGTTCGACCGCTGGATGGAAAGCAAGCTGAACACCCTTGTTTCGAAGGTGGAGGCATGCTATGAAGACTATGATGTCACCACTGCGGGCCGATTGATACAGGATTTCGTTTGTGACGATTTCAGCAACTGGTACATACGTCTGAACAAGAAACGCATGTGGACTTCAGGCATGAACGAAGACAAGATTTCGGCATACCAGACAATGTACAACGTTTTGAAAACCGTTGCACTCCTTTCCGCCCCTATAGCACCATTCTTCAGCGAAAGGCTGTGGCTGGACCTTGGAGGAGAGCAGTCTGTGCATTACCAGATGATGCCGTCCGTTGCAAAAGAGAGCATAGATACAGACCTGGAAGAGCGCATGGCACTGGCCCAGAAGAGCTGCTCTATGGTTCTTGGCCTGCGCAAGAAAGTTGGCATCAATGTTAAGAAACCTCTGCCAACCCTTATGATTCCTGTGGTTTCAGAGACCGTTCAGCAGCAGCTGGAGGCAGTTAAAGCCTTCATTCTTGCCGAGGTTAACGTTAAGGAGATGAAATTCATCACCGATACCACAGGCGTAATCACAAAGAAGATCAAGCCTAACTTCAAGACTCTCGGCAAAATTTACGGTCCGCGCATGAAAGAGATTGCAGCCGCATTCCAGACCATGGATCAGGCAACAATCGCGGAGATAGAGCGTGCCCAGGCTGAATACACCCTGTCTCTTGCAGGCGGGGATGTGGTTCTTGGCAAGGCAGACTACGAAATCAATTCGGAAGATATGCCGGGCTGGCTTGTTGCAAGCGAGGGCCCGCTTACCATCGCCCTTGACATCACCCTCACACCGGAGCTCATAGAGGAAGGAACGGCCAGGGAGCTCATACGTCCTATCCAGAACCTTCGCAAGAGCAGCGGCTTTGAGGTCACA
Organism: Bacteroidales bacterium; assembly: GCA_024401715.1. Taxonomy (GTDB): domain Bacteria; phylum Bacteroidota; class Bacteroidia; order Bacteroidales; family UBA932; genus Cryptobacteroides. The sequence goes on along the minus strand of JAKSKO010000042.1, from coordinate 15,908 downwards.
GACCGCATCAGCACCGTAATCTATGCCGATGGCGAGAGTGCAAACGACATCCAGGCATCACTTGCCCACTATATGGATTACGTGGCATCCCAGACCCTTTCTCTGGACGTACAGTTCAAGAGCCTGGCAGAGGCTCCGCAGGATGCAGCCGATGTTGAATGGGGCGACGACACTATCAAAATTCTGGTTAAAAAGAGCTAAAACATATAACTATGAGTTCAGAACCTACCTACAGATATAGCGACGAGGAATTGGAGGAATTCCGCGCTATCATCAATGAGAAACTTGAAGCGGCACGCAACGAATACGCTTTCCTGCGTGATGTGGTTGCCGGAGTATCAAACGGCACAGACGACACTGCCCCAACCCTGAAGCACATCAACGAAGGGGCGGAGACCCTCTCCAAAGAGGAGGCGGGACAGATGGCACAGCGCCAGTACAAATTCATACAGAGCCTGGAGGCTGCGCTTGTCCGCATAGAGAACAAGACCTATGGCATATGCCGCATGACCGGCAAACTTATTCCGAAGGAACGCCTGCGTCTTGTGCCTCACGCCACTCTTACCGTAGAGGCGAAAGAAATGATGAACAAACGCTAGTATGCAGAATCAGAAAGAAAGATTCCTTGGCCTTACTGCCGGGGCTTGGCTTATTGTGCTTGGCGCCGTCCTGGTTGTCATAGATCAGGTAATAAAGGTTTTGGTCAAGACCAATATGTGTATCGGGGAGTCTATCCCGGTAATAGGAGACTTTTTCCGCATCGCCTTCGTGGAGAACGAAGGAATGGCCTTCGGTATGGCCTGGGGCGGGAGCATAGGCAAGATTATTCTGTCCACCTTCCGCATTATCCTTTTCGGAGGCCTGGTATGGTGGATTTCATCAATGCTGAAGAAAAGAAGGACCGAAGGGAAGGACGCTGTGCCATTCGGCGTTTGCGCAGGCCTTGCCGTAATTGCCGCCGGCGCATTGGGAAATATCATAGACTGCTGGTTCTACGGCCTTCTGTTCAGTGAATCCACCTATTTCACTGTTGCCGAGTTCGGAGGTGTGCCATATGCCCCTTTCCTTCTTGGCAAGGTTGTGGACATGTTCTCTTTCAGCATCTTCCCTCCTGTATTCAACTTCGCCGATGCCTGCGTCTCTTGCGGCGCTGCATACCTCATCCTTTTCCAGTGGCGTTTCTTCTCCTCCGGAGATTAGCGTTCTGTCCACAAAAACGGCCCTCCCTGTGGATACGACTTTCCCGAGACAATGAAGTTGTCGTCAAACGGCACCATCTCCATGCAGGTCCCGGCCGATGTGACGGGCTAAATGCAAAAGCCAAGCGCAGCGATGAGCTCTATAAAGTGGCTCGCCGCTGCGCTTGAGATTTATCAACCGAAATCGGCCTATCCCGGTTAAAGGGCGGCGCGGACGGCTTTGTCCAGAGAATCCGGTGTAATGGATTCCATCAAGGTCATGTTGTTGTTAGTGAGAAGCAGGACAGATGGAACGCTGGTGACATTATACACTGGGATTGAGCGGCCCAGAGGATCACAAACGTTAATCCAAGGGAAAGACTGCTCATTAACCGCTGCTGCCCAGGTTGCCTTGTCGGCGCCCAGGCCAACCTGATATATCTCCAGACCTTTTGCGGCGTATTTGTCATACAAAGGCTTAAGAACCTCCAGGTTATACATCTTGCTTGCGGCATCGGTTACATCCCAGAAAACAAGCAGAGTGGCCTTCTTTGCAACCTTCGAAAGAACCACAGGTTTGCCCTCCATACCGTCAAAGTTAAGATCTATGTATGAAGCTTGCTCTGCCCTCTGAAGCATGTTATTGATTTCCAACTGGTTTGTACGTACAGCACCCTCATTGCGCAAAATCCTGATATATCGGGAATCAGGATAAACGCTTTCAAGAGAGTCTGCAACATTGTTGAAGATGACACCATCTGCAAGCTGGCTGAAAACCGGGGTGTCTCCTATTGAAGAGAACAACACGGGAACCACTGTAAGAGACTTGCTGTTTGCAAGCACGAACCTGGTCATCTCGCGATAGTATTGGATATACTGGCGAAGAGTGACGCTTGGGCGGGCAGAAATCTCTGCAAGGGCCTTTTCGTTCTTGCGAAGCAGCTCGCAGTCATCCGATCCGCTCACTGTCCAGTTGCCAAGAGTATCGCACTCCACACTAACCTTGTCTCCCTGCTGCAGCAGCAAAGATGCAAGCTTGGTATCTCCATAATAGAAATAGAAGAACTCCGGCTGATTCTTTTTTACTGCGGCGGTATATTTGAAACTGCCATCGGCACTAACCTTCACACTGTCCAGGATACGCATTGACGTACCCTCCACTGTCCTAACTGAAACCACACGTCCGGATGGAACTGTGGTGAAACGTGCTTCAACCTTTGCCTTGTCACAAGAACAAAGAGCCGCAGCCATGGCGGCAAGTGAAAGGAAAAATCTACAATTTTTCATATTCTGCTGAAATTGCCTTTGCGATTTCTGCGAAACGCTCCGGGCTTAACTTTAATTTTTCTTTGCGGAAATCCATATCGGCCTCTGTACGGAGGGGAACAAGATGAATGTGGGTGTGAGGAACCTCCATTCCAAGAACAGCAACGCCAACTCTTGCACAAGGGAGAGCTGCCTTCTGCGCCTTTGCAACCTTGGACGCGAAAGCCCACAGGCCGGCATAGACATCGGCATCCAGATTGAAAATGTAATCGTCCTCTACATTCTTGGGGATCACAAGAGTGTGACCCTCTGCCATGGGTGCGATATCCAGGAATGCATAATAATCTTCATTCTCCGCCACCTTGTATGAAGGAATCTCACCTTTGGCTATCTTGGTGAATATGGTTGCCATAGTATTAGAGGGAAATGTTCAGAATTTCAAACTTCATGATACCGTTAGGGGCCTGAGCCTCCACAACGTCACCAACCTTGTGGCCCATGAGAGCCTTACCTATAGGAGTTGTTGCAGCAAGCTTGCCGGCAGCGAAGTTAGCCTCCTGCTCACCGACAATCATGAACTGCATCTCACGGTTAAGCGAAAGGTTTTTCACCTTAACCCTGCTTAGCATGCCCACAGCATCGGCGCTAAGTTTGGATTCGTCAATCACACGCGCTTCTGCAACAAGAGACTGAAGTTTTGCGATATTCAGTTCCAGCAGGCCCTGGGCCTCACGTGCAGCTTCATACTCTGCATTCTCTGAAAGGTCTCCCTTTTCTCTTGCCTCTGCAATGGCTGCAGAGATAACCGGACGCTGTGCAATTGCATCGGCCAGGTCTTTTTTAAGTTTGTCAAATCCCTCCTGGGTCAAGTAATGTATTGCCATGTTTCGTTAATTAATAGTCAGTTAAAAAATTTAGGAGTCCCCATCCGGCGCAAGTGCCTTAAGGAACCCTAATCAAATCGTATAATGCAAATATAATAAATTTTGCCGATTATCGGCACATATTGCGGTCTTTTTCCAATTGCTGTCTAAGTTGCTCCAAATCAGCAAATTGCTGTTCTCCGCGTATGCGTTTGAGGAACTTAAGTTCCAACTCCAGTCCATAAATATCCCTATCGAACTCCAGGATATGGGTCTCTATGGTCTTAACTCCGCTGTTGCTTACGGTAGGGCGCACACCTATATTGGTCATACCCCTGTAACAACGCCCCTCGAGGACAACCTCCGTGCAGTAAACTCCGTTCGCAGGCAGGGCTTTCAGAGGGAACGACAGTGCCAGATTGGCCGTAGGAAAACCTATGGTCCGGCCCAGCCTGTTCCCGGCCACAACGATACCTTTGATATCATATGGCCTTCCCAGCATCAGCGACACAGATTCCACATCACCGTCCTGTAGGGTATTTCTCACCCGGGTGCTGCTTACCCTGATGCCGTCCAGCTCGTACGGAGGCACCACTTCCACCTCCATTCCCATCCTACCGGCAAGCTCTGCCACCTGAGATGTGGACAAGGCGTCACTTCCCAGCCTGTTGTCATATCCAAGCACAAGATTGGTGCAGTGGTAAGTATCTATAAGATAGCTTTTTATAAACTCCTCTGCCGAAAGCGAGGCAAATTCCCTGGTAAAATCCAGAACCTCGATATTCTTAACCCCGTATCCGGTAAGCAGTTCTTTCTTATCCTGCAGGGAACTAAGCATATACAGTCCCCTTGCATCCTGCTGCAGGACGGTACGCGGGTGCGGCCAGAACGTAAGCACCCGCGCACCGCTGTCTTTCTCCAGCAGGGCTTTCAATACACGACGGTGCCCTATGTGGACACCGTCGAAAAAACCTATGGTAACTGCCTTTACAGCCATTTTACAAGATCGCAATCCTGACGGCTTACAAGCATTGGGTTCTTAGGATACATCCTGATGGCAATCTGGTATGTGCCGGAATGATCAGGAACGATAGTGGCAGCATATTTTGCAATGCCGTCCTTGTGCTCTACGCAATCGTACTGCACGCTCTGGGCGATATGGAGTTTGCCCTTGTCATCGGTAGTGGCGAAGAGGAACTCTACACCAACATCCTCTGGTTTAAGGCGGTTCATACGCAGAACAACCTCACTCTTGTACTCGTTCTGAAGGGCAGTTGTGCCGTCCGGACGTACAACAGAGATAGGCTCTACGTAAGGCCACTCCGCCTTCACAAGGTTCTTCCATGCGGCAAGCTCCCTTACAGCCTTGTGGTCGTTCTCACGAAGGATGTGCTTGCGTGCCTTCAGAGGAGAGTAGTACTGGTTTACATAGTCTGTAAGCATACGGTTTGTGGTGAAGTTGCAAGCAACCTGCGCAATCGTATTCTTGACATATTTAACCCATACAGGAGAGTAGCCCAGTTTCTTGTCTTTCTGATAGAAATCAGGGGCAATCTCGTTCTCTATGATAGCATAGATTGTTGCTGCGTCAAGCTCGTCCTGATAGCCCTGGTCCTCGTAGGTGCGCTCCATAGGAAGAGCCCAGCCTGCGTCTTTCTTGTAGCCTTCAACCCACCAGCCGTCAAGCACAGAGAAATGCATGACACCGTTCATGGCAGCTTTCTCACCTGATGTACCTGAAGCCTCAAGAGGACGTGTAGGGTTGTTCATCCAGATATCAACACCCTGTACAAGGTATTTTGCAAGAGTGATGTCGTAGTTAGGAACGAAGAGGATCTTGCCTATGAACTCCGGACGTTTTGAAACCTCCACAATCATCTTGATAAGGTCCTGGCCTGGCTGGTCTGCCGGGTGAGCCTTACCTGCGAAGATGAACTGTACAGGATGCTCCGGATTGTTCACGATCTGGTTCAGACGATCCAGGTCACGGAACAGGAGGTGAGCACGTTTGTATGTTGCGAAACGGCGTGCGAAGCCTATTGTAAGAACATCGTCACGGAGAGTCTCCTTGATTGTAACAATCTGGCGCGGAGTGTAGTGAACACTCATCACCGGATCGTTCAGACGGTTGCGGATCTCCTCGATCAGAGTCTTGCGAAGCATCTGGCGTGTCTCCCATACTTTGGCGTCAGGAACATTGTAGATGCCCTCGAAACATTTTTTGTCGTAGTGATGTGTAGCGAACTCAGGGCCGAATACCTCTGCGTGAATCTTCTTCCATGCAGGTGCTGTCCAGGTTGGATAGTGAACACCGTTGGTTACGTATGAAACGTGGTTCTCCTCCGGAAGATAGCCTTTCCACATAGGGGCAAGGATTTCCTTGCTTACCTCGCCGTGCAGCCAAGACACACCGTTGATCTCCTGGCTGATGTTTGCAGCCAGAGCGGTCATATTGAATTTCTCGTTATGATCGTATGGATTCATGCGGCCGAGACCCATGAGAGTGTCCCAGTCGATGCCAAGACGCTGTGGATAGTGACCGATGTAGTTGCGAAGCAGGCCCTCGTCGAAAGAATCGTGACCGGCAGGCACAGGTGTGTGGGTTGTGAAGAGTGAAGAAGCGCGAACGATCTCCAGAGCCTCGTTGTAGCTTAGACCGTAATCATTGATATACTCTTTGATACGCTCTATGCCAACGAATGCGGCATGACCCTCGTTGCAGTGATATACACTCATGCGTATACCCATCTTGCGGAGGGCACGGATACCGCCTATACCAAGGAGCATCTCCTGTTTCAGACGGTTCTCCCAGTCGCCACCGTAAAGGTGGTATGTAACCTGACGATCCTCCTCACGGTTTGCATCATAATCTGTGTCAAGGAGATAAAGGTCTGTACGGCCAACCTCAACCTTCCAGATGCGAGCATTCAGAGGACGGCCAGGAAGGTTTACAGATACTGTAAGCCAGTTGCCGTTCTCGTCAAGAACCGGAGTTGCAGGGATTTTCATGAAATCCTGTGCGTCATATTTCGAAATCTGTGCGCCCTGTGCAGAAAGCATCTGGGTGAAATAGCCGTAACGGTACAGCAGACCCACAGCAACAAGGTTCACGTTCATGTCTGATGTCTCTTTCAGGTAGTCACCTGCAAGGATACCCAGACCGCCTGAATAGATCTTGAGCGAAGTATCCAGACCATACTCCATACAGAAGTATGCGATAGAAGGGTCTTTGCGCTCCTTCTTCAGGTCCATGTACGCATCGAACTCTGCCTTTACAGCTTTCAGCTTTTTGTTAAAGGCATTGTCCTTCTCCAGCTCTTTGTAGTGCTTGGAGCTGATACGGCCAAGCATTTCAATCGGGTTCTGTTTTGTTTTCTCCCACAGTTCAGGGCTAGCTGCCTGGAAAAGCTCTTTGGCGCTTTCATTCCAGCACCACCACAGGTTGCGGCTGAGGGTCTCCAGGTCTTTCAGTTTCTCTGGAATGTGGCGAGATACAACAACACTCGACCACGTAGGATGATTAAATTCCATTGTCTTTAATTAAGTTCTTCGTCTACACGTATTGCGAAATCCGCCAATACGTTCATATAGTTAATAAATGCTTCGAACGGAGTATCGTATGGGTTAACATAACGATGGTTACCCTTATCCGTAAAGAAGCTTGAGTTCATATTGAACAGGTGATCGCTCTCCTGCAACAGGCCGTAATCCTCCCAAAGCTGAGGAAGGTTGGCAATCGCAAGTTTCTCCTGAAGGGCATACAGTTTGTTGAATGCCTCTTTCTGGAGCTCGTTGCCAAGCCATTTGGCCATATCCTTCTCCTCATTCTCGCAAGAAACAGGATCCTGCACGTCAATAGAGTCAACGGCAGCATATTTCTTGGCAATTTCAGATGGAGTTGCAAAGGTAAAACAATCTTTTGAAATTACCATATTTACAAGTGACTCAAAGAAATCAAAGATGCCACTTTCCTTGGGATGGAACTCTCCGAAAACCTTGTAGTTCATGCAAAGGTTAACAACCTGATCGCCCTGTGCCTGCTCCAGCCAAGAGTAATATTTCTCTGCTGTAAGAGGGAAACCGTTCCAGTTGCGGTCCGAGAAACGGATGGAGATATCGTCGCTGAGACCAGGGTTGCGGAGGATGAGTTTCAATTTCGGATTGTATACACAGCTGTAAACATAGTTAGGACTCTTCCAGCCGAGGATGTGTTTTGCACCCTCTGTAAGAACTGTCTTGAAGCCCAGGTCGGCAATTTTCTCGCCGATGGCGTCTGTGTAAACCATATCGGTGTTAACGAAAGATTTAACGTCCGCACCGATATACTCTTTGATTGCGTTGCGGTGCTTGTTCACCTGGTGTGTGAACTCTGCGTCATCTGCAACTGCAGCGAAAGAGTGGTAGTAAGGCTCGCAGAGGAACTCCACACAGCCTGTTGCGTTAAGCTCGCGGAAGCTGTCCAGAACCTCCGGGCAGTAGCGGTCGAACTGCTCCAGTGTACCGCCGGAGATTGCAAAGGCAACTTTAAGTTTACCCTTTGTGCTCTTGATAAGGTTCAAAAGGAGCTGGTTCATAGGAAGATAGCAATCAGATGCTGTCTTCTTTATAAGAGAACGGTTCGCAAAATCGTCATAGTAGTGCGAATCCTTTCCGATTTCAAAAAAACGATACAACCTCAGATGGGTAGGCTGATGAATTTTGAATGTTAAGCAAATACTTGGCTTCATATCTAATACTTTTTATTACAAAACTGATTCGTAAACGGCTTTGATCTTAGCGGAAGCCGCAGTCCACTTGAGGTTGTTAACCTCCTCATAACCTTTCTCCTGTGCAAGTTTATGCACTGCAGGATACTGAAGCAGGCCATAGATTGCGTCTGCCATCGCATCCACGTCCCAGAAATCCACCTTCAGACAGTAGTCCAGAATCTCTGCACAACCGCTCTGTTTTGATACGATTGAAGGAACGTTTGTCTGCATAGCCTCCAGAGGTGAGATACCGAATGGCTCACTGATTGAAGGCATTACATAAACATCCGAAAGGGCAAACATCTGGGTAACAGCCGCACCACGCAGGAAGCCTGTGAAGTGGAACCTGTCTGAAAGACCCAGTCTGGCAACATGGAGCACACATTTGTCCATGAGGTCACCGCTGCCGGCCATAACGAAACGTACGTTAGGGCAGCGTTTCAGCACTTTTGCTGCAGCCTCAATGAAGTACTCCGGACCTTTCTGATATGTGATACGGCCCAGGAAGGTGACAATTTTGTCGTCTATACCCCTCTCCACGTTGATAGCCTCCTTGCCGCTGAAATCTACGGCATTGTGAACGGCCACAACCTTCTCAGGAGGTATACCATATTTATTAATACAGATGTTGCGTGTAAGTTCAGATACGGCAATAACTTTGTCGGCTGCCTCCATACCCCTTCTCTCAAGGCTGTATACACGGGTATCGATATTCTTCTCGCTGCCACGGTCGAAAGAGGTTGCGTGCATGTGCACAACCAGCGGTTTGCCGGTCACCTTCTTTGCGGCAACGCCGGCCATGTATGTAAGCCAGTCGTGTGCGTGAATCACATCAAACTCGTCCTTGTGCTCAAGGGCAAGGGTTGCGCCGGCCATTGCATAGCGTGCAACCTCCTCCATGAGGTTTGCACCGTATTTGCCGGAAAATTTGTATTTCTTTCCATACTGGATGCGATAGTTCTTGTCCATCATCATCCTCTCGTTCTCCACAATCTCTGCGAAGTCATCGGGATCTGCGTATGGGATCATGTTGGTACCAATCTGATAGAACTGTACCTTCTCGAAATATTTGTCTACATCAAGGGCCATGTTATCGGCAACAGGAACGTCGCTGGCGTTAAGAATGCGCACAGCGCTCTGATCCTCGTCTCCGGATGCGGAAGGCATTACAAAGAGCACTTCAACACCGTTCTCTGCCAAACCCTTGGTCATACCGTAGCAAGCTGTACCCAGACCGCCTGCAATGTGGGGAGGGAACTCCCAACCGAACATTAGAACTCTCATTGTACTTCCTCCTTAGTATACTGGTCCATTAAATACTGGCAACGGCACAGTGCGGCAACAGCTGTTGCGCTTGCAATTGCGCCGTGTGCCTCATGAGGTGCGTCACCGTCATAAATCTCGCTGAAAGAGCCCACACCGTGACGGTTGATATCCTCGTAGATACCTTCTGTGAGCCATTTTGCCTTGCCGCAGAAATTCTTGCCTATCATGCGGAAGCAGATGTCCTCGTACATGCCCAGAGGCGCTGTACGGCAGCAACCGTTGTATGAAGCAAGGTCCCTGTTAACCTGAGGGCCGTCATATACGCCCTTGTATTCCTCGCTGCGAGGTGAGAGTGTGCGTATACCGCGGCGGGTAACAAGCTCCTTCTCTATGGTTGCGATAACATCGGCCTGAACCTGATCGTCAAGCAGCTGATATGGGATGTAGGCAGCCCAAAGCATGTTAGGGCGAACCTCTGTATGCTGTCCGCTGCCGTTAACGTAATCGGCAAGGAAGTAATAGCCGCGACGGCTCTGAACTGCGAATGTAGGCTGGAATGAAGCTTTCACGGCGTCACGGACAGGAGTCCATTTTGCCACGAACTCGCTCTTCTTGGCATATTTGCCTTCCATCTCTATAGCGAAGCAGAGGGCGTTGTACCAGAGGGCATTGGTCTCCACCTGATAACCGGCACGCTCTGTAACAGGCCATCCATTAATATAGGTATTCATCCAAGTGAGGGCTGTGCCTGGTTTTTCGCACCACAGAAGGCCGTTGTCATGAAGGCCTACATACTCTCTGTGGGCATAGCTCTCTATGATGTCCTTGAGCACTGTGCCGTACTTTTTCCAAACCTCTTTCTCTCTGCCGCAGAAGCTGATATACTGCTGCAGGGCATCTGTCATCTTCAAAGGAGCCTCTATCTGGGTTGTTCTGTGATACAGACGCTGTGTCTCATTGGCGATGAGGGTATCAAGAATCTCCTCGAACTCCTTGCAGTTGCCGTTTGCATAAATGGTGAGGCCGGGAAGGGTCTCCAGAGTCTCTCTGAGAAGACCTGTATGCAGCCATGAATAACCGGCGCAAATCTGTTTGCGGCCGTTCTGCATAACTTTCATACGGTCTACGTTCTCCATAAGGAAGCCCCTGTATGAAGTGATAACCTGGGCAGCTTTCATGAAAGAAGCGAACCTGGTCTTGAGACCGCCGGTGCTCTCCTCCTGCAGGGATGCAGAGAATACCACCTCCGATTCAGGTTTCATCTCCACAACGAAAGTACCCGGAACCATAAGGTCCTCGCGGCAGTCGAAACCGCGGCGGTACTCATCGGAATAGGTAACGCCCTTGTACCAGTATGGCTGGTGGCGGTACTCGTTCTTCACGTTTGTCTGGAGAACCAGATTAGGGAAACCGTCATACATGCGGAAAGACGCACCGTTTGCAACCGGATTGTATGAGGTTGACGCCATAGGATTCTCCTGGGTTAGCTCGTGTGTATTGCGGAATGCAAGGAAAGGTTTCAGAACCAGACTGATCTTGCCCGGAGCGGACAGAAGTTTGTAGGAAATCAAAAGCTGGTTTTTCTCCTTGTCCAACACCAAAGTTTTTGAGAGTACCACAGGGCCCACCTTGTATGTAAGTGTAGGAAGGACGTCTGCGTCGAAGTCTACGATGTACTTGTGACCTTTTGGCTCATACTCCTCGCCATAGCAGTGGATGCCAAGGTTGAACTGCTTGCCGTTAAGAACGATGCTCTCGTCCAGGGAAGACAGCAGCACGAATCTCTCGTTACCGAGATTTTCAACCGGAACAACCAGCAGGCCATGGTACTTGCGTGTGTTACAAGTAACGATACTTGTATTCACATACGCACCGAGGTGGTTTGCGCCGATGATCTCCCTTCTGAGGGAATAATCAAGGTTCACAAGCTCCTGTTTGTTGAATTTTAAGAATGCCATAATATATTAAGCTATTTTTTTCAAAACTGTTACGGTACGGCTAGGAATGTAAAGCTTCAGCTGGCCGTCTACGGTACGATGCACAACACTGTCGTCCACGCGGCTGAAACCGCCGAACTCCTTGGCATCGGAATCAAGAACGTTCACATACTCGCCCTCTTCCACAGGGAAACCGTATCCCACAAAAGACTCTGTCGGGTGGAAGTTGAACGCGAAGACATAACCTTTGCGCTCTATCACCATCACATGGTCGTCCTCCTTGTCCCAGAGTTTCACAGGGGCATCGGAAAGAATCTCCTCTTTCCTGAAGAGATCTATCATCCTTGCGTCCCAGTTGTTCAGGTGCTGGTAGCGCAGGAAAGGACTGTCCACAAGGCTCCACTGGCGGCGGGCATATTTGTAGCTCCATCCGTTCCCCTCACGAGGGAAGTCTATCCATTCCGGATGGCCGAACTCGTTACCCATGAAGGTGAGGTAGCCATTGCCTGCGGTAGCTATGGTAAGAAGCCTGATCATCTTGTGAAGGGCTATGCCCCTGTCTATCGCGATGCTCTGGCTTTCTGTATTCATATCGGTATACATGAGGGAATCCAGCAGACGGAAGATGATGGTCTTGTCTCCCACCATTGCCTGGTCGTGACACTCTGCATAGCTGATGGTCTTCTCATCCTCGCGCTTGCGTGTGAGTTCGTACCACATCTCGCCAGTGCTCCACTGCCAGTCGTCCCTCTCCTTGATCCATTTGATCCAGTGGTCTGCGACACCCATGCTCATGCGGAAGTCGAAGCCTATACCGCCCTGCTCGAACGGAGCGGCGAGACCGGCCATGCCGGAAACATCTTCAGCGATTGTTATGGATGAAGGGTTAATCTCGTGGATAAGGTGGTTGGCAAGTGCAAGGTAACTTACGGCACCCTCGTTCACATTGCTGTTGAAGTAGAGTTCGTAATTGCCGAAATCCGTACCCAAACCGTGATCCCAATAAAGCATTGACGTTACACCATCGAAACGGAAGCCGTCCAGATGATACTCTTCCATCCAGAACTTTAGGTTACTTAGCAGGAAGCATACTGTCTCGTTCTTGCCGTAATCGAAGCATCGGCTGCCCCATGCAGGATGACGGCCGGCCTCTCCGTAGTGGAAGTAGAGATCTTCCCTGCCGTCAAACATGCCAAGGCCCTCGGCCTCATTGTCTACAGCGTGGGAATGAACGATATCCATAATCACCGATATACCCATCTTGTGAGCCTCATCCACCAGGTGCTTGAACTCTTCCGGAGTGCCGAAACGGGATGAAAGGGCGAAAAAGTTTGAAACCTGATAGCCGAAAGAGCCGTAGTACGGATGCTCTTGAAGAGCCATTATCTGAAGTGTGTTGTAGCCCAGCTTCTTCACGCGCGGAAGAACGTTGGTGCGGAACTCGTCAAAAGAGGCAACCTTCTCCTCCTCTCCGCTCATGCCGATGTGGCACTCGTAGATAAGCGGATTCTCCACCTTTGCCGGATTGGCGTTCTGCCATTTGTACGGGGACGGATTCCAAACCTGTGCGGAAAAAACCTTGGTATTCTCATCCTGCACAACGCGCCTTACGTATGACGGAAGACGTTCTCCGCCACCTCCCGGCCACTCGATGTACAATTTGTAGTACTGCCCATGAACAAGGAAATGCTTGGTAATCTTCAACTCCCAATCACCGTTTCCGATAGGGTGAAGTTCCCAAGCAGTGTTCTTTTTCCAGCTATTGAAATCGCCAATCATGAATACTTTTGTGGCATTAGGGGCATACTCGCGGAAAATCCAGTTGCCGTCTTCCGTTACATGCAGGCCATAGTACAAATGATTGTTGATCTTGTGACTTAAACTGCCCTTCACATCCGACAGCGAGCGAAGGCGGAATTTGATATTCCTGTTACGGCTGTCAATGATGCTTTTGTAGGGTTCCAGAAAAGTGTCTGTCTCGTATAACATTTTAGTCTGTTCTTTCATCTTTTCCAACAGAGGTTTGGTTTTTTACACAATCAGTCTGCAAAGATAATGATAATTACTCTGCTTTCCTTCAAATTTACCAAATTTGTAGTATATTTGCAACAGTTTTTCAATAGAAGTCTCCCCGTAATGAAAATTCAGGAAGCGAAATTTGCCGGAAGTAGCACAATCGTAGAGCAGAAGCCGAAAGAGATTCTGCCGGAGTTCGCCTTCATCGGCCGTTCCAATGTTGGAAAATCATCCCTCATCAACTGCCTGTGCGGCAACAGCCGCCTGGCCATGACATCGTCCAAACCGGGAAAGACCAGGCTTGTGAACCACTTCCGCATCAACGGACAGTGGTATCTTGTGGACCTCCCGGGCTACGGCTATGCAAAGGCCTCGCAGAACGACCGCCAGAAGATTGAGGATGTCATACGCAATTATCTCAACTTCTCCCGGGAGTTGAAACATCTGTTCATCCTGATTGATTCCCGCCACGACCTCACCGGCACGGATGCAGATTTCATAAGGGAGATAGGAACTTCGGACATACCTTTCTCCATCATCTTCACGAAAGCGGACAAGATGGGACCCGTGGCCGGAGCGAAACAGATGGAAAAATGCAAGCGCAGCATAGCGGACAGGCTGCAGTTCCAGCCGCACTGCCTTGCAAGCTCTTCGGAAACAGGGATGGGACGCGAAGATATTTTAAACTACATAGATAAACTTTTAAGCGAGCTATAACCATGCACGATCAACACAGAATGGAGATTTTCGCCTGCAAAAACTCCGAGCCACTGGCTTTGAAAATAGCAGAGCATCTTGGAATGAAACTGGGCGAATCATCCCTGCTGAAATTCAGCGACGGAGAGTTCCAACCAGCATACGATGAAAGCGTCCGCGGCGCAACAGTATACATTGTCCAGAGCACAAACCCTCCTGTGGAGAATCTGTTTGAGCTGCTGCTTATGATTGATGCCGCAAAAAGGGCATCGGCACACAAGGTGATTGCGGTTATGCCATACTTCGGATGGGCAAGACAGGACAGGAAGGACCGCCCAAGGGTTCCGATAGGAGCGAAACTCGTGGCCAACCTTCTCACCGCCGCAGGCTGCGACCGCGTTATGACCTGCGACCTTCACGCAGACCAGATCCAGGGCTTCTTCGACATCCCTCTGGACCACGTGTTCGGCGCAAACGTGTTCATCCCTTACGTCAAGAGGCTTCGCCTTCCGAACCTTTCAATCGCCGCACCGGATATGGGTGGTGCGAAAAGGGCCAACAAATATGCCAAGGAGCTTGCATGCCCTATGATCATCTGCCACAAGTCACGCGCCAAAGCAAATGTGGTTGAGAGCATCACCGCCATCGGCGAGGTACAGGGACGCGACATCGTGATCATCGACGACATGATTGATACTGCAGGCACACTTTGCAAGGCGGCAGAGGTTCTTATCCAGATGGGTGCAAACAGCGTTCGTGCATGCGCAACACACGGCATCCTTTCCGGCGAGGCGGTGAACCGCATAGAGGCAAGCGCCCTGAAAGAGGTGATTGTTAGCGACACCATCCCTTCAGTTATAGAGAAGGCACAGGCCAGCAGCAAAATCACCGTTGTAAGTATCACCAAACTCTTTGCCGAGGTTGTGGACAGCGTATACAACTACGGCAGCATCGGTGAGATATTCAAAAAATTTGACTGATAATGAAAGTTTTTCTTGCTGCTCTGGTCCTGGTGGCCCTATGCGTTGTGGGATTGTGTTTCAACATAATCTTCCGCAAGGACGGGAAATTCCCGGAAACCGAGATTGAGAGCAACAGGGAAATGAAGAAATTGGGAATCCGTTGCGTGAAGGCCGAAGAGATGGCCCTGCACCGCAAGAATTCCAAGAATAAACCATCCTGCGACGGCGAAGGGTGCACCAGCTGCGCAGGATGTAGCTTTTACGATAAGAAATGAGTCTTGTAGCGATAGTAGGACGCCCTAACGTGGGCAAATCAACGCTTTTCAACCGTCTGGTGGGAATGCGTCAGGCAATTGTGGATGAGGTGGCCGGTGTTACCCGAGACCGCCATTACGGCCGCAGCGAGTGGTGCGGACGCGAGTTCAGCGTGGTGGATACCGGAGGTTACACCAGCGGCAGCGACGACGTATTCGAGGAGGAGATACGCAAGCAGGTAGTTCTTGCCGTGGAGGAGGCCGACCTGGTTCTCTTCATGGTTGAGGCAGGCACTGGCGTAACCGATTACGATGCCGAGATTGCCGACCTTCTGCGTCGCAGCAAGAAACCCGTCATCCTTTGCTGCAACAAGGTGGATAACGGAGACAAGGCCATGGATGCCTACGATTTCTACAGCTTCGGCCTTGGAGAGGTTCATTGCATCTCTGCCGCTAACGGTGGCGGCACCGGAGACCTTCTGGACGCGGTTTGCGCCGCACTTCCGGAGGATACCGGTGAGAAGGACGAGCATCCGGAACTTCCGCACATTGCAATTGTGGGCAAGCCTAATGTGGGCAAATCATCGCTCACGAACGCCTTGCTTGGTGCCGAGCGCAATATCGTCACCCCGGTAGCCGGCACAACAAGGGATTCCATTGCAACCTACCACAACAAGTTCGGCCACGAGCTCATGCTGGTGGATACTGCCGGCATGCGCCGC
>JAKSKO010000041.1 GCA_024401715.1 Bacteroidales bacterium | reverse complement strand
TACTATCGACCTAAAGGTCTCTAAACATGGTTGTTTCGCAAATGCGAAACTTAAATTATTTTAGTTTGAATGGGTATTTCACCATCTCGGTATATTTGCCGACATTATCGACGCCTATGGCAAACAGGATGTAATCATCCTCTTCCGGATAGATGTACTTCTCCAGTTCGTCAGCTCCGGCCTGGATGGAGGTGTAATCCCACATTGCACCTGCCGTCAGAGTGTCAAACGCTTCGCTGTCGTCGCTGCTGTAGTCTCTGGCGAATTCTTCGGCAGAGACGATGAAAAAGCGGACTGTCTCCATTTCGGCAGATGTTTCATAATTGAAATGAACGAATACGCTGTTGGCACTGATAATGTTGGAAGTGTATCCCGTTACGTTTAACGATCCGTCAGAGCGGACAACTTCATCACTTGATACACTTATGCTTACCAGCTTGTATGCACCGCCAGCCTGGAATGCGACACCTATCGCCCTGCACTCTGTTCCGGGAGCAAGATTGTTGCAGTAGTCGTCAAATGAAATTTCTCCGCCGCTGGCCTTGACGATGCTACGGTCCCACTTGATGCCGTATCTTAGAGCATAATCATATTCAGACATGCCCGAAGCGTCAAGCTCTGCGTTGCTGACCACTTTATAGAAGAATCTGGTAACTGAAGAATTTACGATGAATTCCGCGGCAACCTGCGTTGTGGTGGAATGGCCTTTTTTCACAGACACAATGTCCTCTGTTGTGCTCTGCGGAGTATCCAGCTGTACTTTCTTTATGATGACATCATCCAGAGTATATTCGGAGGCGACTTTCTGCCCATCCACAGGAATTACAGCTATCAGATATTCGGCGCCAGGGATAATCAGACGATCGCTATCCTTGCCGTCTCCGTCTTTAGGTACAACGAACCTTATGAGAGAACCGCCGTATGAGCTTATCAGTTTGCCGTACATGCCTTCACCCATACCCATGAGCGGTGCCTGGGCATCCTCAAGGAATTCTGCCTCAGCTGCAGAAAGATTGTCGCCATAGTTTATGTTGATGCCGCCATAGAATTTCTCTACTCCGGCAACCGACAAATTGATATTGGAGCCCATTGCGGTGAGTTTGGTGGTTGAAAATGTTACAGGAGCATAAGTGAAATATTTCACGAACACGTTGCGCGGATCCGGATTAACGCCTATCCACCTTGAATATGAACCAGGGAAGCAATATGCGGCATAACGCTTTCCCGGAACAGGATTGCTTACGAACTGGCTGATTGATGCTGTCCATGTCTCACCTTCAAATGTGGTGTAGAAATCCTCCTCGGACTCTGTAGGACTATAAGAGGAAGCCGGTGCAACAATTTCCTTGGCATCGAATTTGTCTGCCTCAACGATTCCTGCCCAGAAGCCTGGATTAACGAAATCAGAGTCAAGTTTGGTGAGGGTGAGATCTCCCTCCGGACTGATTCTCATATCAAACAGCGGAGCCTCCATGGTCACATACACTTTCCCGATGAAAGTCTGTGAACCTGATGTGGCAAGAATCACCACGTTACCATCCACATCTGCATCAGCATTGAGATTTGAAGGGGCGGTTATAGCTGCAACGCAGCCGTTCAGAGACACACGCCAGCCTTCTGGCTTCTCTGTTACCGTAGCCGCAGAAATATTATCGAAACCGACATGAACATTGATGGTCTGACGGCTTGTGAAATGAAGCTTGTTGGCCTCTATGCGCAGACCGGCAGGGGTAACCATAGGGATTACGAAACTCTCTCCGCTCTTGAGGACAATAGTCACAACGCCGTTATCGATGCTTACGGAAGAGAATATGGAATCGGATGAAGAGCTGGAACCGGCTTCGCCAGTGTCGCCCTTATCTCCTTTATCTCCCTTATCACCTTTATCGCCTTTGTCGCCAGTGTCGCCCTTTTCGCCCTGAGGACCGGTGGCTGGTACGCGATTTCCTTCCTCGTCAAGAAGGAACTCACCGTTAACGGTCCAGTAATATATACCATCCACCATCACTACGCCGATTTTCGGAGTAGCGGCCGATGAACCTTCGGAAATAGGAATCTTCTGTCCGTCCGGGCCAAGGAGCGGTTCGCCGTTCACAGCCCAGTAATAGATGCCGTCAATGACAACAACTCCTATATTAGGTGTTGAACCGTTTTCACCCGGGTCACCTTTATCGCCTTTTTCACCAGTGTCACCCTTTTCACCAGTGTCACCCTTTTCACCCGGGTCACCCTTTTCGCCTGTATCACCTTTATCACCTTTTTCACCAGTGTCGCCCTTGTCTCCTGGATCACCCTTTTCGCCAGTGTCGCCTTTATCTCCTTTTTCACCGGTATCACCCTTTTCACCGGTGTCGCCTTTATCTCCTTTTTCACCGGTATCACCCTTTTCACCGGTGTCACCTTTATCGCCCTTGTCGCCAGTGTCACCCTTTTCACCCTGAGGGCCTGTTGCTGGAACGCGGTTTCCTTCAGTGTCAAGAAGAAACTCTCCGTTAACTGTCCAGTAATATATACCGTCCACCAGCACTACGCCGATTATCGGAGTACCGGCCGATGAACCTCCGGAAACAGGAATCTTCTGTCCGTTCGGACCAATAAGAGGCTCGCCGTTCACTGCCCAGTAATAAATGCCGTCAATGACAATAACCCCTATGTTAGGTGTTAAACCGTCTTCGCCCTTGTCTCCCTTGTCACCTTTCTCTCCTTTCTCACCGTCAAGGCCATCTTTACCATCGACACCATTGGATATGGTGGCTGTTTTTCCGTCGCTGAACACAATCACATAACCGTTGGAGGTGCTGTTTACAGACACAACGGAAACGTTCTTCTGCACGGCCAGGACAATGGTTCGCAAAGCCTCTATATCGTTATTAATATTGTCAACCCTATGCTCCAGGGAGAAAAGACGGTCAGAAAGATCTTTTATCTGACTGTCTATAAGCGATGAATCAAACGGCTGGCATGAAAGCACACACGCGGACGAAACAAGTCCCAGAGAGAAAATTTTCAGAAAGTTCTTCATATTCAAATAAATAAATATCAAGCAAAAATAGTAAAATTTATCCACTTTTGCGCAAAATATCTATTTCTTTACCTCAATTATCTTCCTTACAGGGACCTGGATGATGGTAAGCCATTTCTCCGGGTCTTCCTGGTTCCAAATGCCGTCCACATAGCAGGCGCGAGGTGCATCGGCTATCTCGTAGCCCATCTTTGCAATCTCTGCGAAGAGTTCAATGTACCTCTCGCGCAACTTTGTGTATGAACCGTATACTTTCATACAGATGGCTGTGGGATACTCCGGCAGGGTTTTGAATTTGACGATTTCCGAATCCTGCCTGGCCTCCGAAACCTTCTCACAGTATTCAACCTCAAAGTTTTCGGCCTTGTATTCATTGGCCGTCTCCACAGTGAAACAATATCCGGGTTCCGGACATTCGCAGCCAAGGCGGGCCATTTCGGGCGCCACGACTGTCACCAGATGCATTCCAAGGGCATCATAGCTGGGAAGAATTGTCCTGTTATAAGCAACAACGACAGAAGGTAATGAATCAAAATAAATCTTTTCCATGTTCATTCTTTTCTTTTGGGCGGCCACCAGGCTCTGGAGTTGGGCATGACGGGCCTTGAGTTTCTGCAGTTCCTCTTCACAGGTCCTTATCTTGGCCTCAAGGGCCCCGATATCGGGATAGTGCGTGTCATTCTCATAAAGCTCTGTTATCTCCGCAAGGGAGAAACCCAACTGTTTTAGTTGGACGATTGATAGAAGTTTCTGCAATTGCTCCGGGCTGTAATAGCGGTAGCCAGTCCATATATCCACTATGCCGGGCTTCAGCAGCCCGATTTTCTCATAATGCCGCAATGTCCTTACCGTTACCCTTCCAAGTCTGGAAAACTCGCCGATTTTATACTTTGTCTGTACCATCATTAAAGCGCTTTTTTGATGTCAGAAGCAAAGATAATACATGACGCAAGGTACGAGTCAAGAGCTCAGTACAATTTTTTATCTGGTTTGCCCGAGTTTGTATCCCAGCCAGGCCATGAGAATGCAGACCACAACCGTAGAGATGATATAGATGGCCGCCAATCCTATCTTGCCGTCTTGGAGAAGGCGGACGTTCTGCATGGAAAAGGTGGAGAATGTTGTGAAGCCTCCGCAGAGCCCTACGGTGAGCAGCAAAAGCAGCGAACCGTCCTTGCAGCAGCCCGTAAACAGGCCGATGAGGAATGAGCCCAGAATGTTCACTCCCAGGGTGGCAGCATTGCCGGAGAGGTTGAGTGCCGCACATATAAGGGTCATGCCATAGCGCAGCATGCTGCCCAGGGCGCCTCCAAGACCCACCAAAAGGAAATTCACAAGTTTATCCATTATCTGAACATTAGATTGCAAAGATGGCACATTATTTTTATTTTTGGAAAAAGCAGTTTCGAAATGAACAAATATAAACTCTCAATGCTGGTGATTGCCCTTGCGGCACTCTCATCATGTGCACCGAAGCAAAGTTCAAGCGTAACCATGTCCAAAGAAGTCCTCATGGACAAGATCAAGGGCGGCTGGGCCGGCCAGACCATAGGCTGCACATACGGAGGGCCCACTGAATTCAAGTACAGCGGATCCATGATACAGGACTACATCCCCCTGGAATGGAACGACTGCTACATCAAGTGGTGGTATGAGAACTATCCCGGCCTTTATGACGATGTATATATGGATCTCACCTTCGTTGATATCATAGACAAGCTTGGCATAGACGCCCCTACCGACAGTTTTGCCAAGGCATTCGCATATGCACCCTACCCTCTCTGGCATGCAAACATGGCGGCGCGCTACAACATTCGTCACGGCATCATGCCTCCTGAATCCGGCCACTGGAGACACAATCCTCATGCGGACGACCTGGATTTCCAGATAGAAGCGGATTTCGCCGGCCTCATGTGCCCGGGTATGCCAGACACTTCATCGGACATATCAGACAAGATAGGTCATATCATGAACTACGGCGACGGCTGGTATGGCGGCGTATTTGTGGCGGCTATGTACACCATGGCCTTTATACATAATGACGTCAATACAATAGTCACAGAGGCCCTCAAGACCATTCCGGCCGAAAGTAATTTCTACAGATGCATAGCCGATGTAATACGCTGGCACAAAGAGTACCCGAATGACTGGAAGAGGTGCTGGTTTGAGCTTCAGTGCAAGTACAGCGAAGACAGATGCTGCCCTAACGGAGTATTCAACAACTTCGACATAGACGCGGTAATCAACAGCGCATACATCGTGACGGGCCTCCTCTATGGCCAGGGAGATTTCAACAAAACCATAGAAATAGCCACCCGATGCGGCCAGGATTCAGATTGCAACCCGGCATCTGCAGGCGGTATCCTGGCAACTATGCTGGGCTACAGCAATATACCTGAAAAATGGATGGTAAGCCTTCGCGAAGTTGAGGACATGGACTTTTCCTACACCACAATCTCTCTCAACAAGCTTTACGACATGAGTTTCCGTCATGCCCTTCAGATGATTGAGAAAGAGGGAGGAACAGTTGATGAGGATAATGTTACCATCGCAGTTCAGACTCCGCATGCCGTAAGATTTGAGGAATGTCTCCCCGGACTTGCCCCGTACAAGCTTCAAGATTTCACTTTTAATCGCAAGAACGTCAGCCTTGAGCAGTTCAGCCCTTATACATTCGATGGAAAAGGTATCGTGATAAGGAGCAGCACCAGATATCCTGCAGACATGAAGGACTACGAAGCCGAAATTGATATCTCAATAGACGGCAAACTGATGGAGACGGTTCTCATTCCCGGTTCGGCAGACAACATGCACAACCGCAATGAGCTTTACTACAACTACGAACTGGAGGATGGCACTCACACCATCACCTGCGATTGGAAAAATCGCATCCCGGGCGCAGAAATATTCATAAAGAGCGCAATTCTCTACAGATAAGAAAATTTAAGTTTCATGCGCACCGGCACTCCTTCAGCCAAGGGCTGGCCGAAATGGACACCATACTCTGAAGAGAAAGGCGAGACCATGGTCATCAACACCAGGACCAAGATGGTCAACGACCCTGACGGCATTGGTCGCAGAGCTCTCTGATGCCGGTTGCAGAGCCATAAATCAGCTGCAGGCATACATCTTGCCGATAACCCACAGTACGAATCTTTCAGGAAGAAGGCGGATAAGGCAAACCAGAATCTTGTATTTGGATGACGGAACAAGTTCCGGCCTCATCCTACGGGCGCGCAACTGCCCGGCAACCGCCCTGGCTATGACTTCCGGCTCCATACCATCCACCTGCTCGTCCCTGGCCATGCTTTGCACCGCCTTCACGCATGCCTCATGATATGGAGAATCACAGGTCTGAGTTTTGGCAGCAAGCTTTCTGGCACTGGTGAAGTCCGTCTTTACATCCCCGGGAAGAATGCAGCATGTCTGTATGCCGAAGCCGCGTGCTTCAATGGCAAGAGCTTTGGTAAGCTGAAGGATTGATGCCTTTGCACATGAATAATAGCCTTGGAAAGGAAGTGGCGCAACAGCCGCCACGGATGAAATGGTGATTACCCTGCCATGCCCCTGAGTTCTGAACACGGGCATACATGCCTTGATTGTGTTTACAGTGCCCATGAAACTTGTTCCCATCTGATAAGCAATCTCATCCTGGGAGCATTCTTCTATCGGCCCGGCAATTCCGGAGCCTGCATTGCACACAACCGCATCCAGGCGTCCGTATTCTCCAACTATTCCGGCGACAAGCGAACACAAGACGTCTTCATTGTTCACATCGGCAACGTAGGGATGAACATTGGGGTTCTCCCCTATTTCATCGGGCACGGTTCCACGCCGTGATGCTGCATAAACAACATAACCCTCAGCAACAAGAATGTTGCATATGGCAGCTCCTATTCCGCTGCTGGCTCCTGTTACAAGAATAACTCCTGCTTTATTGTCCGGTGTCATAAATAGATGTATATCTCATGAATTTCCCTGGTATAGCCCGGATAGAATCCGCTTGGCATGCCCAGGATTATTCTTGCGCCGCGATTGGCAAGAACAATCAAATTGCCATTGGCGGGATTGAAGCAGAGCCCCTCTATCTCCCCCACGCGTTTGAAGTCGCTCATCTTCCTGAAAGGCAGCACTTTGGCACAGTTACCATCGGCCAGGCACTGCTCCATGTCATAACAATAGATGGTGTCTGGCTCATCAGCCTCGGCATCGCCGTCATCGCAGGAAATATACATCTTGCCGTCATGAACGGCAATTCCCTGCTGCAGCGCCGGTGCAGGCTCAAGGGCTATGCTTGTTTCATAGCTGCCGTCGGCAAGATTGTAGCGGTACAGATGGCTGCCGTTCACCCAATCCGCCATATACACTTTCCCGTTCACGGCATCAACGGCCAGGCCGCAAACTTCCACCTGGCCTGATGCGGGTTCCCACATGATGGAGCGTTTCCAGGACAGATCCTCGCATGAAAAGACCGCCGCCTGAATGTTCGTTCCCACTCCGTCCATAAAAGTCTCTATGCCGGCATAAATCTCGCCGCCATACACATCGATGTCGCCGATATGGTTTGCCGGAAGCTCCAGCGCATCAAAAGGATGCTCGTTAGAGAGGAGCAGTTCCCCATCCAGGCTGTACTTGTACAACGCAGTGGAGCCGGACACGTAATAATACTCTCCGTCGCAGGCAACACCCTGACGACCGGCAACCTCAAGCACCTTATCCAGCTTATATCCGGCCGGTGCCCCGCCCTTCATGCAAGCCTGGCACACAGACATCACAGCAAGGAGCAGAATACAAAACAAACTTACGCGATTTTTCATAATTGGAAAAAGTCTAAAGAAAAAAGACTAAAGGAAAATGTAACGCAGGACGAAGAGCAGGGCAAGGATGCACATGCCTGTGTTCAGTTCGCTCCACTGGCGTTTAGCGATGCAGATGACAACATGGGAGATGAGTCCCAGCATGATGCCGTCCGAGATGCTGCTTGTGAAAGCCATCATGGACAGGCAGAGGAAAGCCGGGATGGCCTTCTCCAGGGTGCTGAAATCCACTTTCCTTATATCCTGGGCCATCATTACGCCAACAAGGATAAGTGCCGATGCAGTGGCCTGCGGAGGTATGGCAAGGAAAAGCGGGGCCAGGAACAGCGCCAGCACAAAGCATAATGCGGTCACCATTGAAGTGAGACCGCTTCGGCCTCCGGCATTCACACCTGTGGCACTCTCAACGAAGGTTGTAACTGTGGAGGTTCCCACAAGAGCGCCAACGGTTGTGCCTATGGCATCGGCCATGAACGCCTTGCTCATATTGCGTACATCGCCCTTCTCGTCCACCATGCCCACACGGTTGCACACGCCCACCAGCGATCCTATGGTGTCGAACATATCCAGGAACAGCAGCGTTGCCACGCACACGAACATGTCGGAAGTGAAGATTCCGCTCCACTGCAATTTGAAAAGCACGGGGCTGATTGACGGAGGGGCATCGAAGACACCTGAAAAATGTGTGAGCCCGAACGGAATGCCCAGCAGAGTGGTGACGATTATACCTATGAGTATAGCTCCGGTAACGTTGCGGATAAGCAGTATCATTGTGAAAAGCAGACCGAAGCAGGTTAGCGCACCAGCCGGGGTGCAAAGCGATCCCAGCAGCGGCAGTGAAGAGTCTTCAATCACCAGCAGCCCCGCATTATGTATGCCGATGAAGGCGATGAACAGGCCTATACCCGGACTGATGGCCTTTCGCATATTCTCCGGAATGAGGCTGATTAGCATATGACGTATACCGCTGACAGACAGCAAGATAAATATGACACCCTCCAGGAATACTGCAGTTAGCGCAAATTGCCAGCTGTATCCCATGCTAAGCACTATGGTATAGGCGAAGAAAGCATTCAGGCCCATGCCCGGCGCAAGAGCGAAAGGCAGTTTGGCATAAATGGCCATGACCAGCGTGGCAATAACAGCGGCAACGATTGTTGCAGTGAACACCGCTCCCCTATCCATGCCCGCGGCCGACAGAATGGCCGGATTCACGGCAAGAATGTAAGCCATTGTAAGGAAGGTGGTTATACCGCCGTAAACCTCTTTTTTCAGAGACATTGTTCCGGCATCAAAGCCGAAGAATCTATTAAGAATATTACTCATGATCTTATACACTTATTTAATGAACTGCCATGTAACAGAATCGAACAGGCCCTTGTCCGTGAGTTTCAGTTCCGGAATCACAGGCAGGCACACGAAAGACATAGTGATGAAAGGAGAAGCCATAGGGCAACCCGCCGCAGCAATGGTCTCCCTGAGTATTTTGCTCCTATAGGCAACCTCGTGGCCGCCTAGCGGAGACATAAGACCGCCTATAGGCAACGGGATATCCACCATATCCTTGTCACAAAGGGCCACCATACCGCCCTTCATCTCCACAATATGATTGATTACCTTCACCAGATATTCGTCCGATGTGCCGATGGCAACAATGTTGTGGCTGTCGTGTGCAACCGTTGCCGCCATTGCACCATCCTTTAGACCGAAACCGCGTATCAGGCCCACAACAGGCTTGGCACCCGGAGTGTATCGGTTGTAAACCACAAGTTTCTGAACTTCATACCACGGATAAGCTGCATCTTTGAGCGGATTGCCGCTTACCGAGGTCTTTTCATGCCCGGTGAGCAGGGTTCCGTTCACAGACTTTATAACATGCGCATGATCTCCCGGTTTCAGGTCCAGAGATATGTCTTCGGCAGTAATGGGAGTGGCTGTAAACTTGTTGGGATAATTGTCCAGAAGAGCCATCTGAGTGGTGATGGAACGGTTCTGGGACTGAATTGCATTAAGGAAGGAATTGGCATTGAATACCTCGTGGCCACCTATATAGGTGCACTGCACGCGCATGCGCTGGCCAAGCTCCGTAACAATGATGAAGGTGGCCGGATCGCCCTCCTGCAGCAGACCCCAATCCAGGCCGTAATGACGCTGTGGGTTCACGCAGGCAGCTCCCAGCACGTCCCACATATCATAACCGTCTTCTATGGCGCGGTCCACGATGCTGTTTATATGCCCGCGTATAAGATCGCTTGGATGGCAGTCATCGGTGCAGAACATCATGCTTTGCGGAGCCTCTTTCATCAATGGAATAAGGGCATCATAGTCTTTTGTGGCCGATCCTTCACGCAGGATTACCATTGTTCCCGCCTTTATGCAGTCCCTTGCTTCCTGCAGGGTGGTACACTCGTGTTCAGTGCTTATTCCGGCCGATGCATACTGCATGCGCTTCTCCCCCACCAGGCCCGGAGCATGTCCGTCCACGGGTTTGCCATGCCTGTGCGCAGCGGCAATCTTGGCCATAACCTCCGGATCGCCGGCAAGCACTCCGGGATAGTTCATCATCTCTGAAAGATAGCCTATCTCCTCCCTTGCCATCAGACGCTCTATTGCGGCACTGTCCAGTACGCAACCGCTGGTTTCGATGTCCGTGCCGCATGAAGGAACGCAGCTTGGCGCACCGAAACAGAAGTTGAAAGTGATCTGGCGACTGTTCTGTAGCATGAAGTCTATACCATCCTCGCCCATCACATTTGCAATCTCGTGCGGATCAGTAATAATACCTATGGTGCCGTGCTCCACCGCCACGCGCGCAAACTCGGAAGGCATCATCATACTGCTCTCTATGTGCACATGGCTGTCTATGAAACCAGGCATTATGTATCTGTTGCAGTCCGATGGAATCTCGCACTCCCGCACAGAAATGATGCGGCCGTCTTCCACCGTAAGCGCACCGTCAAAAATCCGGCGCTTCAAAACATCCACGATATGTCCCTTATATTCCATAATTTCGATTTTTCACTGTAATCCTACGGAATCCAGATACGTTTGATTTCGGTAATCATTCCGTTCTGTATTGTTACGACGGTGTTCAGCTGAAAGAATTCCCTTTTGTAGCCCTTCAGTGATTCCAGATACTGCTTCTGACCACTGTTTACGGTATAGGGCGGTTCATCGGGAAAATCACCGCAGTCGATAATCACAAAGTCTTCGGCAAGTGCCATTTCAGCCTTTCCCAATTCAGTATAGGTGGCATGGTCATCCCAGTTGTGTGCAACGTAGGTGCCTCCCTCATAGCCGGCAAGGCAGCAACCGCCTTCGTCCAGCCCCCCATTGATATCCAGAGCGCCGTGAACTTCAGCTATACTTTCAACTACCATAGGCTCCGATGCATACAGCAGAGTGTCCCCCACTTGCATTACGGAGATTTCCACGGCATCGTAAAGATCCTTGCTGTATACGGTCATCCTAAGATTTCCGCCCATCCATCGGAAGTCATCCGATGTGAATGACGCCGGAACAGTGCAGTCCTGCAGATTGTCCAAATCAAGGCCGGAAGGCAGCGGAGCAATCAGTTTGTAATCCTCTGCAATGTCCTCTATCATGGTCTTCCCCTCTTCGTGAGAGAGTCTTATCCTCTTTCTGAAAGTAATACCCATGTCCGAAGCCGTGTATCTGTACCATCCGTCACCTTCATCCTCAATGCAGATTATTGCATGAACTTTGCTGGGGCCATCCTGCGCACCGCTGCGGAATTTCCACACCGCATATCCTCCCCCTTCATATTCATATGCATCGGAAAGCTTGGAAAGAAGGCTATCAGAGCAATGCTTCTCCAGGAATCCATAGTCCTCGTACAAGGAATTCTCGTACATGTCGCGGAGAAAATCGCTGTCATCCGCTGGCTGTGTGCAAGCAAGCGCAAGCGCACACAAAACTGTTGAAATTATGCCGAAATCTTTACGCATGGTAGTTATCTATTATACAAACTCAAGTACTTTATGCAGGGCGTCCGATTTGCCGGCGTCAAGCAGCTTGAGGCCGGGCTGGATATAGGCGCCAATCCTGTTGCTGCGGCAGGCGGCAAGGTAAAAATCCATAATGCCGAAGCAGCCTGTGAACGTTGCTTCCTTTCCGGCCGATTCCTGCTGCGCATTTAGTGAATCAATTAGCTTGAAAATGGACGGAGACACAAGATGCACCCCGCCAAAGGCCAATTCATTCAGTGCCGATGCATTTTTGCTTCCCGATGTCCCAGGGGTATCGGCAACAGGGCCCCTCAGATCCCCTGTCTTCAGGTTCTTCCATCCGCACAGCTGCATATCGGCATCGAACAGGAGCTTTCGGGAAGAATCCCTGTAGCTTACCAGCAGCTTTGCAAACGTATCTGCACCCAGGCCATCGGCAATGAAGGCAGCAAGGTCCAGATTTGAAAAAATATCC
The DNA here is from genome assembly GCA_024401715.1 of Bacteroidales bacterium. GTDB lineage: Bacteria > Bacteroidota > Bacteroidia > Bacteroidales > UBA932 > Cryptobacteroides. The sequence continues at coordinate 8,222 of JAKSKO010000041.1, read as the reverse complement.
ACGTTATGGATAAGGAAAGGCTCCCCCTCCTCTTCCAGCAGACTGCGGGCATGCAGAAGGCCGCCGCCCGTATCCAGAAGGCAATCCCTTTCGTCGCTGAACTGCACCTGCATGCCAAAATTCCCTTCAGAGCGCACGTAAGCCACAATCTGATCGGCAAAATGATGCACATTTATCACCAGGGAGTCCACACCGGCGGACTTCAGCCTCTGCACCTGATGCCAGAGCATGGGCTTTCCATTGATGGGAACCAGTGCTTTGGGCATTGTATCGGTATATGGCTTAAGTCTTGTGCCCAGTCCCGCAGCAAATATAAACGCCTTCATAACCTTTCTGTTCTATAGATTTACCACACCAAAACGTGATGGTTGCCAAGAGGGCTTGTAAGCATGTAATTTCCCAGGGCCGATGTCTGCCTAACCCATATCTGCGTGCGGCAGAGCTTGTTTTCGTACTGGTTTTTCACAAGCGTAACTTCTTCATCCACAAAGCTTTCCAAATCGGACGACATTTTAAGCACATGGGCCTTCCTGCCTTCCGGAAGAATGCCGTGAAGGGCAACGCCAATGCCGGACTCGAAATGCGTGTCGTAGCAGAAATCCTCCACCATATCCATGGAAATGGTGCAATGCGCAAACAGCAGCATGTCATCCTCCACCTTGGACAGATTCACCTGGAAGCCGTTTTTGCCATACAGTTCGCGCGCAACGGCCATTGTAAGCATTGCGGGAACGTCGCCCTCACAGGTGGCAACATAACCTTCGGCATTAAGCTTGGCCAGGGCCAAGCAGCCGGTGTTGCAGATGGAAGTGAGAAGATCGAAACAGCGTATTGTGAGGCCATCCAGGCCATAATCGGCAATTATGCTTTTCAACGCGCCATACACATCAATGGCGGTCTGGAAACTCTGGCGTGAAATGGGCCTTCCGAACTTAGGCTTGAATTCCTGCGCATCTGCCTCAAACATGGGCTTCAGGCCCTCAGGCATAGGATATGGGCCTTTACCTATGCGATTCAGAAGGTCTGCCATGGGAACGTCAACTATCTGGCATCCAAGCACATCCTGCGCTTTGGCATAATCCACATTGCTGCTTATCAGCCAATCGGAAGGCTCTCCCACAACACCATATTTGCGTCCCTTAAGAATGCCTTTATGGCAGAACGGACGCACAATATTTTCGCCCGACGGGGTGGATCCGTGAACGATTACACCCTCGAAACCCCTCTGACGCAGAAAGGACAGAATCTCCATGGATGCCGCCAGGGAATTGCTTTCGCCGTTTGTAAGAAGGCGCAGCGGTGCATTTCCCGGAATCTGAAGCGAACCGTCCTCTTTCTGGAAAATGGAAAGAAATATGCCCTCCGTACCGCCGGAACGCACAAATATCTGGCATTCATCGGTATTGAAATTCTCCCAATCGTGGCAATATTCCGTTTTCTGCTCCAGTTCCTCGTGCAGGCTGGATTCAAGGCTATATGTTTTCATGGCTATCTATATTTCGTTCTATGTTATGCTCCCTGTGGATGAGACGTACCGTGACGTCGGGGAAGCTTTCATGCACCCAGGCAGCGAAATGATTGGCACAGTAAAGGCTGCGATGCCTGCCTCCCGTACAACCGAAGCATACGCAGAGGTCCGAGAATCCCCTTTCAATGTAATTATTTATATGAGGTGTCACAAGTTGCTGTATGCCAGCAAGAAACACCTGCACTTCCCCTTGCTCTTCAAGGAATTCGATGACAGGGGCATCGGCGCCGGTGAGGCTCTTGTACTGCTCATATCGGCCGGGATTGTGCATTCCGCGGCAGTCAAACACATAACCGCCTCCGTTTTCGGAAGTGGGAATGCCATTCTTGTATGAAAAACTATATACGGTTACTGTCAAGCTCATAGGCCAATTCTTTCAGATATGGATAGCGTTCAGCGCAGCATCCTTCCATCAGGGTACGGAAATTTCGCAGGCCCGCCGGAATGCTGTCTATGAAATACTGTTTGCGCTCTGTGAGGCCGCGGAAGCCATAGGCACCCAGGGTCTGCAGGCAGCGGAAAAGGGCGAAAAGCTGCACATTGGCATCAAATTCACGCCTGTCCACCTGCTGGAACTCACAAAGGCTTTCATAATATGTATCAATAAGTTCCGCGCGCATTTCATTGCTGAAACCCGCCGAGGCCTGGAATACGAAGGAACAAAGGTCATAATAAAACGGACCCTTGAAACCGCCCTGGAAATCTATGAACCATGGCCGGCCGTCGCGCACCATTATGTTGCGGCTTTGGAAATCCCTGTACAGGAAAGTATCGGAAGGGACGGAGAGAAGATCGGCACGCATGCGGTCGAAATCGTCCTGCAGGCTATATTCGTTGAATTCCGTGCCGTAAACCTTCAGAAAACAGTATTTGAAGTAGTTGAGGTCGAAATCTATAACCCTTGGGCAGAACTCCTTGGTGGCCCAGCAGTGTTTCTGGAAATCGAAATCGCGGCCAAGCTGCTGCATGCGCACAAGACCGCGCAGGGATTCCTTCAGCAAAGCCTTGTCTTCCAGATGGTTACGCAGAACATCGTCTCCAAGGTCCTCCTGGATATAGCAAAGACCGTCGGCACTTTGCGCATAAACCACCGGGACATTCACTCCCCTTTCACGGAAGTACAGTGACATTTCAATGAAGCTGCGGTTCTCGGCAACATCGGTGCCTTCCACCCCGATAAGGGTGCTGCAGCCGTCCGGAATGCCAAAAGCTGCGCCAGCATCGGAGCCGCAAAGATGCAGACGCCAGTAAACCCTGTGGGAGGCGCTTTCCGCAAGCTTTTCGGCCGAAACGAAACCCGGTACCGTCTGGAAATAGGAATTCATGGTGCAAACGCAACGGTTATATCAAGAAGACGGCTTCTAAAGTACGGTAACGGTCATCTGGATATCCTCCAGAGGGCGGTCGTTGCCATCGGTGGCCACTTCCTGTATCTTGCCAACAAGCTCCAGGCCCTCTTCAACCTCGCCGAACACTGTATACTGCCCGTCAAGGAAAGGAGTGCCGCCAATCTGGGTGTAAACCTCTTTCTGCTCTGCGCTCATCTTGCCAAGACCCTGCTCCCTGATTATTGCAGACATCTGGGCGGTGAGTTCATCCTGAAGCGCCTGCAGGCCTGCCATATCGCGGTTGCGGCGCATATCCATAATCTCTGCGCGATGTTCCATAGCCAGGTTGTTGAAGACGCTCTGTTGCGCCTGCATCATCATCTGCTTTTCCATCTGGCCCATCTGGCCGGCGTTGTATTTCTGGCCCCAGACAATATAGAACTGGCATCCGCTGCTGCGTTTTTCAGGGTTCACCTGGTCTGCCTGACGCGCTGCCGAAAGTGCACCGCGCTTGTGATAGAGAGCGGGATTGAACTCGGCAGGAATGGTATAGCCCACGTCTCCGCTGCCCAGCATCTGGCCCTTTGCAGCGCCCTTGCTCTGAGGGTCTCCGCCCTGAATCATGAAATCCTTGATAACCCTGTGGAAAAGGGTGCCGTTCAGAGTGCCTTCTGCAGCCAGTTTCAGAAAATTGTCCCTATGCAAGGGTGTCTCATCGTAAAGACGCACCACAATATCGCCGTAAGATGTTGAAATTTTAACTTTTGCCATTATTTCTATCAGTTTAAAGAAATGTAAATTTACCTATATTTTCTGTCAAGAGCAAGAATATGTATAGGGCGTTAACGGAATTTGATTATTTTTGCACATATGATTATACGCAAGGCAACAATAGAGGACATCCCTGCCATGCAGGAGATTTTCGCCATAGCAAGGCGCTTCATGGCCTCAACGGGAAATCCACGGCAATGGGCCGGCAATTATCCATCCGATGCCATGCTGGCGGAAGACATCAAGGGCGGAGACAGCTATCTCTGCATTGAAGACGGCAAAGCCGTGGCAACCTTCGTCCTGCGCGGTGGCACAGACCCCACCTACGACGTCATCTACAACGGTTCATGGCCGAACAACAGGCTATACGCCACCATTCACCGCATAGCCAGCAGCGGACAGGTGAAGGGCATCTTCGCATCGGCCATGCAGTTCGCACTCCAGAGCTACAGCAGCATACGCATAGACACCCACAGGGACAACAGCGTAATGCAGAACGCAATAAGGAAGGCAGGCTTCGTGTATTGCGGCATAATCCACTGCTGGAACGGCGAAGAACGACTTGCATTCCAATACGACAAAGCTGGTAAATAAGAACGGGTTAAGGGTAAATACGAATATTTTTGCTAATTTTGCCTTTGAATTTTATTTATACATTGAAGACAAAGATTATGAAGACAAGATCAATTATTTTGGCAGTATTAGCTGCCGCAAGCCTTTTGGCTGTTTCATGCAAAAAGAACAACGCAACCTATATGCAGGCTACCGCCACAATCAAAAGCCTCAGCAACGGAAGCTGCATACTTCAGATTGACGACAAGACTGTTGCACTTCCAAGAAACATGAAGGAAAACATCTTCAAGAAAGAGGTGCGTGTTTTCGCAAACCTCAACGACTATGGCGCAATTGACGGCCCGGACGGCAGCCCATACCTCTGGCGTGACGTGGAGGTTATTCAGATAGACTCTATCCGCACAAAGAAGCCTGTTGACAGTGCTGTTTCCAACGCCGGCATCGAAATCTACAGATCATGGGTGAACACCATCGAGGACGGCTATCTCACACTTGCCTTTGAGGCACAGTTGGGCCTTGGTTCAAAGGTTCATTTCCTGAATCTGGAGACAACAGAGAACCCTATGGTATTCAAGCTGAAACACGACAACAACGGCGACGACACCCCTGCATACGTTGGCAGCGGCATGATTGCATTCGACCTTCACGAATATCTTCCAAGAACAGAATCGGATCACAGCATCACAATCGAATACATGGGCTATCAGGAGGCAAAAGCCATCGAGTTCCGCTACTCTAAAGGCCAATACACAGGTCCGTACAGCAAACAGCCTTTGGAAATTGCAAATGGCGTGAAAAACCTTTCAGTTGAATAGTTCTGAATGAAGGATTTCTTCAAACTTTTATGGTCGTCGGTGGCTGCCGGCATGTGCATAGGCATAGGTGGAATCGTATACCTGAAGGTGGGAGGTGTTGCGGGAGCTGCACTTTTCTCCGTAGGCTTGATAACCATCGTCTCATACAAGCTTAGGCTGTACACGGGAGCCGCCGGTTTCATTACAAAAGAGAACTGGACAAATCTTTTCACCATTCTTGCGGGCAATATCATCGGCTGCTATGTAATGTCGCTTCTGCCCACAGGGGTGGATGCATCGACCATTGTTGCCAACCGCCTTGCATGCGAGTGGTACAATGCCTTCCTGCTTGCCATAGGCTGCGGAATCCTCATGACAACGGCCGTGACGTTCGCAAGGGACGGGAAATTCCTGCCGCTTCTTTTTGCGGTGCCGGTCTTCATCCTCTGCGGTTTCTATCACTGCATTGCCGATGCATTCTATTATGCGGTGCAGTGGCGCATGCTTTCATGGAATGCGCTTCCGGTATACATCGCCACAGTTCTAGGAAATTTCGTGGGCTGTAACATCCCGCGCTTCTTCCCTAAAGCCTAAGCAATTATGAAACAAACATTTAGTGTGATTATAGCCGCATTAGGTCTTATTGTATCGGCATGCGGAAACAGCGTCGAGCGCATACAGAACGGAGACCTGCTTTTCGTGGGTCTTCCCATGGATTACAGCATCAACGGAATGGCATCGGCCATAGCCGACGCAACCGGCAGCGGAGAAACCAATTACATCCACACCGCCATACTGGAGGTGGACAGGGAAGGCAAGATCTGGATTATTGACGCCACCATAAAGCATGGCATAGACCGTCATCCGCTGGACACCTTCCTGGTGGACTTCACCCTTAACGACGGAAGCCTGCCAAGGCTGGACGTAATGCGCCTGAAAGACAACAGCAAGGCCCACGAATATGTGCAGAACGCAAAGAGCTTCCTGGGCGAAGAGTATGACAAATGGTTCACGCATGACAATGGCATGCACTACTGCACCGAACTGGTCTACGACAGCTACATAGATAACGGCAGGCATATATTCGAAGCAATACCCATGAATTTCAAGAATGCCGAAGGCGAATTCCCGAAATACTGGGTAGAGCTTTTCTCACTTATCGATGCGCCCATCCCGCAGGATGAGCCCGGAACCAATCCGCAGCAGATGCGTTACTCCCCTGCACTTAAGGAGATTAACGTAACAATTGCCAAGAATTTCTGATAAAATCTGTCAGGTCCTTACCTTTCAGAAGGCCGGCGCCCAGAAGAGCCAGATCTGTCATCTGCTTCAGAAGGGCGCTGTCTTTTGCATCCCAGAACTTCTTTACCAGAGGGTTCTCCATATTTACGATGACGTTATAGGATTCCGGCATCTGGCCATAAAAATTCAATCCGCCGCCCATCTTGCTCATTTCGCGGTATCGGCGCATGAATTCCATCTGGGTAAGAAGCACAGGAGGCTGGTCTTCGCCAAGGTTCTGCGCATCCACGCTGAACTCGTAGCCCTGCGGCAGCACTGCCTTCACCATCTCGTCCAGAGACTTCTTGTCATCTTCAGAAAGTTCCGGCTTCAGGCGTTCCTCCTTGCAGATGAGATTCTCCACGCTGTCTGAATCCACGCGTGCAAACACACTGTCCTGAATCTTGCTTTCCAGCATTCCCACAAAGTGTGAGTCCAGTTCGCAGTCCAACATGAGAACGTCATAGCCCTTTGCCTTGGCAGCCTCAATATATGGATACTGGGCATTGGCATCGGTGGCATACAGATACACAATCTTGCCGTCCTTGTTCTTCTGAGTCTCGCAGATAAGGGTCTTGTACTCTTCCAGAGAGTAGTATTTGTCCTCCGTATTCTTCAGAAGCACGAAATCCATGGCCTTCTGCGCAAATTCCTCGTTTGTTAGCATGCCATACTCTATGAAGAGCTTGATATTGTCCCATTTGGTCTCGAAATCGCTGCGCTGCTCCTTGAAGATCTCAGTAAGCTTGGCTGCAACTTTCTTGGTGATGAAAGAGGAAATCTTCTTCACGTTGGCATCGGACTGCAGATAGCTGCGGGACACGTTCAACGGGATATCCGGAGAGTCTATCACGCCGTGAAGCAGGGTGAGGAAATCCGGCACGATGTTGTCCACATGGTCTGTGACGAACATCTGGTTGCAGTACAGCTGAATCTTGTTCTTGTCTATGCTCATCCTCTCCTTGATCTTAGGGAAAAAAAGCACGCCTGTGAGGTGGAAAGGAAAATCCACGTTAAGATGGATGTGGAACATAGGGCCCTCCTCGAATGGATACAGGGCCTTGTAGAACTTGTCATAGTCCTCCTCTGTAAGATCTGTAGGCTTTCTCGTCCAGATAGGGTCTATATTGTTGATGACGTTATCTTCTTCTGTCTCAACATCTTTGCCGTCTTTCCACTCTGTCTTCTTGCCGAACACCACAGGGAATGGCATGAATTTGCAGTATTTGCCAAGCAGGCTTGTGATGCGGCTCTTTGTGGCGAATTCGGCCGATTCATCCTCTATGTGAAGGGTGATTACGGTTCCGCGGTCTGCCTTGTCGCACTCCTCCAGACTGTATTCAGGAGAGCCATCGCAGTTCCATTTCACTGCCTTCGCGCCCTCTTTCCAGCTAAGCGTTTCAATTGTCACGTTGTCGGCAACCATGAAGGCCGAATAGAAGCCAAGGCCGAAATGGCCGATGATGGAACCAATCTTGTCTTTATATTTGTCCAGGAATTCTCCGGCCGATGAAAAGGCAATCTGGTTGATGTACCTGTCCACTTCCTCGGCTGTCATACCTATGCCTCGGTCTATGATCTTCAGGGTCTTTGCAGCCTCGTCCAGCTCTATGCGCACCGAAAGGTCTCCAAGTTCCTGCTTCAGCTCGCCTGTGGAAGCCAGGGTTTTCACCTTCTGGGTGGCATCCACCGCATTTGCAACCAGCTCACGCAGGAAAATCTCGTGGTCTGAATAAAGGAATTTCTTTATAACAGGGAAAATATTCTCTGTAGTAACACCAATTTTACCGTTTTTGAAAGTATTTTCTGCCATATATTACGATTTTTAAATTTCTAAGCGTTTTCACTGTCAATCATCAAATTCCATTCCGCCCGCAAAAACATGACAAAATGACATTCCACCCTTCAGATGCTCCTATTCGGAGATCTTGTTAGGCGGATACATGG
>JAKSKO010000040.1 GCA_024401715.1 Bacteroidales bacterium | reverse complement strand
CCACGCTCGCCAACTTCAGATAGATGTGACCAATTGATTTTTAGAGGAAATTTAGGAAAAAGTTGATTCGATTCATTATATTTGTTAAGATAAAATTTTCGCTATGATACAAAAGTTTTCATTTATTGCCACAGCGCTTCTCTGCATCGGCCTCAATGCCGGTCTGAATGCGCAAACAAGGGCTTATCAGGACAGATCCAAGACTTACGAGCAAAGGGTTGACGACCTTCTGAAACAGCTTACCATAGAGGAGAAAACTTCGCTGATGATGCATAATGCCTCTCCGGTTGAAAGGCTTGGAATCAAGAAGTACAACTGGTGGAACGAGGCCTTGCACGGTGTTGCCCGCAACGGCTCTGCCACCGTGTTCCCGCAGCCTATAGGCATGGCGGCTTCTTTCGATGAGAAACTTATCCATGAGGTGTTCACCATTGCCAGCGACGAGGCCCGTGTGAAGCATAGACAGGCTGTGGGCAGCGAGGAAGGTGTGAATATCTATCAGGGCGTCACTTTCTGGACACCTAATATCAATATATTCCGAGACCCAAGGTGGGGAAGGGGTATGGAAACATATGGTGAGGACCCATACCTTACCGGAGTTCTGGGCATGGCTGTTGTGAACGGCCTGCAGGGAGACAGCAAGGGTGATATTCTGAAAGCCCATGCCTGTGCAAAACATTTTGCCGTGCATTCCGGTCCGGAGTCCACACGCCATTCATACGACGCCCGCGTCTCTGAAAGGGACTTGCGTGAAACCTATCTTCCTGCATTCAAGGACCTTGTTACAAAGGCCAATGTGCAGGAGGTTATGACAGCATACAACCGTTTCAACGGTGAGCCTTGTGCGGCATCGGGCCGTCTGGTGAAGGAGATTCTGCGCGGAGAGTGGGGCTACAAGGGCATGATAGTTTCTGATTGCTGGGCTGTGGACGATTTCTTCGAGGCGGGCCGCCACAATTTTGTGGAGAGCGCCGCTGCCGCCGCTGCCCAGGCCATAAAGACCGGTGTTGACGTGGAGTGCGGCGTGGCATACCGTCACATTCCGGAGGCCATAGAGCTTGGCCTGCTTACAGAGGCGGACCTGGATGTTTGTCTGAAGCGTTCCTTCATGGCCCGCTATCAGTTGGGAGAGATGGACGGCATATCCAGCTGGGACCATCTTGGAGACGAAATCGTGGAAAGTGAAGAGCACAGGGCAGTTTCCCGCCAGATTGCACAGGAGACAATGGTGCTTCTTCAGAACAGGGGCGGCATTCTGCCTCTTGCGAAGACAGAGAGGATTGCCCTCATAGGCCCTAATGCCGATGATGCGGAAATGATGTGGGGTAACTACAATCCTGTGCCGAAGAGCACTGTGACCCTGCTGGCGGCAATGAAAGAGGTGAACCCCGAAATAGTAAGTTTCCGCGCATGCGGCGTACTTGGAAGTGATTTGCTTGGCGACAAACAGCAGATGATAAGCGAAAGCTTCCTTCCTGCGCTGGATGTTCCTGCAGTGCTTGCAAAGCTGGAGGGCATCAATACCGTTGTCTTTGCCGGCGGTATCTCTCCAAGGCTGGAGGGCGAGGAGATGCCTGTGAAGGTTCCCGGATTTGACGGCGGAGACCGCACGGACATAGAGCTCCCTGCCGTTCAGCGCCAGCTTCTGAAGGCGCTGCACGATGCCGGAAAAAAGGTTGTGCTTGTGAACTTCTCCGGCAGTGCAATGGGCCTTGTTCCGGAGATGGAAAGCTGCGATGCCATACTTCAGGCATGGTATCCGGGCCAGGAAGGCGGCTATGCAGTTACTGATGTGCTTTACGGAGATGTGGCTCCGTCCGGCAAGCTTCCTGTCACCTTCTATAAATCTGTGGACCAGCTGCCGGATTTCGAGAACTATCATATGGAAGGCCACACCTACCGTTATTTCCGCGGAGAGGTTGCGTTCCCGTTCGGCTTCGGTCTAAGCTACACCACTTTCTCTTACGGCAAGGCTTCGGTGAAGGGCAATGTGCTAAGCTTCAAACTGAAGAATACCGGCAAATGTGACGCCACAGAGGTGGTTCAGCTGTATGTCAGCCGTCCCGATGATGCACTTTGCGGCCCTGTGAAAACCCTAAGGGGCTTCCAGCGCGTGTTCGTTCCTGCCGGAAAGACCGTTGAGGTCAGCTTCCTTCTGAAGGACGAGGTGTTCCAGTGGTGGAATCCGCTTGCGCAGAATATGGAACCGCTGAAAGGCGAGTATAAGATCCAGTATGGCGGAAGCTCCGCATCAGAAGATCTTTGCGAAGTGATGTATAAGTATTGATTTTAGGCATTATATTTGCGATATGACATTTGAACCATTAAAAAATCACGTTATGAGGTACATTTTAACTTTATTGTCCGCACTATCTCTGTTAAGTACGGGATGTGCCGTGGTAAGGGTGTCCAGCACTCCAGTTCAAACTTCTTCTGCAATTTACGCTACTTCGGCAGACTACACTTTGGAGCGCCAGCTGGACCTTCAGGCCGTTGTTGCCGCATTCGCACAGTCTTCCAATGTGGAGGAATTCGAATACAGGATAAACAACTCATACAATGTAGTATCAAACCTGGACCTTAACATGGATGGCTATATAGATTATCTAAGGGTTCTGGAAACCAGGGAGGGACGCTCGCATGTTTTCCTTATCCAGGCCGTTCTTGGAAACAGTTACTTCCAGGATGTTGCAACCCTGATAGTGGATAATCCGTATCTTAGCAACTGCGTTGTGGAGATAGTTGGCTCGCCTTTCATATACGGACGCTCTTATGTTCTGCGCCCTGTGTATGTTCAGAGGCCTCGCATATTCAATTATCTTTGCAGCTACACATACCGTCCTTGGCGTTCTCCTTGGTACTGGCATCACTATCCTAGACACTATAATCATTGCAGGCATTACACATACAGCTACTACAGTTCCTGCGTCACCACATACATGACACGTCACAGCTATTGCCACCAGGTTACGCGCTATGATGTGTGCCATTACAGCAGCTACGAAAGGGTTATTGTTTCCGATACCCGCAATGACTATGGCAACCAGTATCCTCAGCACTCATTCTCTACAAGGAATGCCGAGACTCCGGAGAGAGGAACATCGGCCGTGGAGCGCGCAGAGAATGCAAGGAGGGAGCAGCAGCAAAGTGCCAGCGACAGCAGAAGCACCAGCACTGCCGACAGCAAAAGCACCACAACAAGCAGCGGTAGCAGAAGTACTTCAGCAACATCTGGCAGCCGAAGTTCATCAACAACTTCCGGCAGCCGCAGCGCCTCTACAACTTCGGGCAGCAGAAGCACTTCAACAACCACAAGCCGCAGCAGTTCGTCAAGCGCTGGAAGCCGCAATGGCAGCAGCACAAGCAGCAGAAGCACTTCCGGGACATCTGGCAGCCGCAGCGCTACAACAACATCTGGCAGCCGAAGCACTTCAACAACCACAAGCCGCAGCAGCTCTTCAAGCGCCGGAAGCCGCAACGGCAGCAGCACAAGCAGTAGAAGCAGCTCCGGAACATCCGGCAGCCGCAGTGCATCAACAAGTTCTGGCAGCAGAAGTTCATCAACAACTTCAGGCAGCCGCAGTTCGTCATCAAGCAGACAAAGATAGAAATGAGAAAAGCGTTATTATTATTCGTGAGCCTCGCAGCTGCAATGCTGGTGAGCTCCTGCACAAAAACTATAAGGGAGGAGATAATCGTTTCCCCTAATATCCAGAACGTAACAATAAATGTCAGCCAGGATAAATGGGCCTATTCATTCACAGACGACAATAATTTCTTTTATGCCAAGGTGAGGGTTCCAGAGCTTACGCGTGCTGCCGTAAAGGGCGGTTTCGTTAAAATGTACCGTGTGTACAGCAATGGCAATCAGGAAGAAATGCCTTATGTCCGTCCTAAAGAATATGAAAGAGAAGAGGATGTATGGTTTTTCTATACAGAGACTGTTACCTACGAGTTCGAGGAAGGATGGGTAACCATCTATTATACGGCAAGCGATTTCGAGTATGAGAGTGACGCAACCATAATTCCGGAAGCAATGCAGTTCCGTTGCGTTATCCTGAATTAACTCCGGTTTGGCAAGTCTACATCGATAAAAAATGCGGAGGCCCGTTTCAAGGTCTCCGCATTTTTTTCACGTTGTGTGACGCTTATTCCTTGTCTCCCAGTTTGGAGGTGAACTCGCGTGCCCTTTCATATCCGTCACGAGGTGCATTCCACATGAAGATGAAAAGAACCACACCCAGAAGGCCTACGGCAATGAAGGTTACAAATACCCATATCCAGCCGAAGTGGTCTGCAATGATACCCACGCCCAGTGCGGACAGGGCCGAACCTATATATCCAAGCACGCCTGCAAGGCCGTTTGCCGTTGCCGATGCCTCTTTGGTTGCCTGGTTTGCCGCGCCTATGCCAATGAGGGCCTGAGGACCGTAGATGCAGAAGCCGCTTAATGCCAGCACCAGGGTTGATACCACCACCGGAAGTCCCGGAACCAGGGCGAAGATGCCAAGGAATACAACTGCACCAGCCATTGCGAACAGACACATCCTGTGGCTCATGCCTTTGAAAAAGTGGTCTGCCGCCCAGCCGGCAAAGATTGTACCAACGATTGCCGTGAGCTCGAATACTGCCACAGACCAGGCTGCGCTGTTGATGTTCATGCCCCTGTCCTCGGTGAGGAACTTAGGGCCCCAGTCCAGCACGCCCATACGAAGGACGTAAACGAAGATATTTGCAACCGACAGCATCCATATCCATTTGTTGCGGAACACCATGTGGCTGAGGAATGCCTTGTGAGCGCCTTTTTTGCCCTTTGTGCTTTCCTTTCCGGTGTGCGTGCCCTCAATCTCCGGCAGGCCCACGCTCTGCGGTGTGTCTTTCAGGGCCAGCAGGCAAAGGATGGAGCCGCCAATTGCCACAATGCCCGGAATAAAGAAACACATTTTCCAAGCTCCGTAATGGCCGGCATAGGAGAGGACTTTTGCCATCTGGTCTGCCGCACTCATGGAATCCCAGCCCTTGATGCTGTTTGCCAGGTTTGCGCTTATGCGCTCTACGATTGCGCTGTCACCTGTCATGTCGGAACCCATGTTGGTCATGATCATACCGCAGATTACCACGGCACCGAAAGCTCCTACCGAGTGTGATGTGTTCCAGATGCTCATCTTTGTGGCAAGCTCGTTAGGGGCAATCCACTGCGGAAGCATTCTGGCGCATGGAGGATAGCCGCAACCCTGGAAATACTGGTTCAAGATAATAGTTACACCCATGATCAGAATCAGCATGTTCACAAACTGCGGGCCCTCGTTAACTCCGGTTATCATATAGCTGAGGTCCACGCCGAAGCCGAAGCAGAAGTTTGCAGCGGCGCAAAGCAGCAGTCCCACTGCCATGAACACCTTGGTGCTTATCCTCTCAACCACGAAACCGTTAAGGAATCGGCTTATGCCATAGATGAGCGAGCCTATGCCTATGATTACGCCGAAGCTGGTGTTGGAAATTCCGTACTCGGCCGTGAGACCGGGCATCGCAATTGAAAAGTTCTTCCTTACGAAGTAGTAGATGGCGTAAACTATCATGGACACTATTATGGTGTGCCACTGCCATGCCTTGAAGCTTTTTTTGTTATTTCCCATTGAGTTCTGTGGTTTTTTCGATGTCAAGAGCCTCTGCAAGCACTGAAATCGGGTTTATTACTTGGTATCCCGTGCTCATCTCTATCTGCCACTTGCAGGTCTCGCAATCCGTGGCCACTGCATCGGGGTTTACTTCTTTTATGCTGTTGAACAATGCCGAACCTATCTTCTGGGTGTAGGCGTAATTCTCCTTCTTGAAACCGAAGGTTCCGGCTATGCCGCAGCAGTTCTGCTCCAGCACATGAAGCTGCAGGCCGGGAATCATCTTCAGCAACTCTATAGAGTAGATGCTCCAGCCCAGTTTGTTCATGTGGCATGGGGTATGGTAGGCAATGCGGCGTTTGTAGTCCGGCTTGAAGGCCAGCTTTATCTCTCCGGCCTCTATCTTGTCGTACAGCCATTTGACGGTGAGCAGTACGCTCTGCTGCATGTCCTTGCATTGCAGGCCCAGCACGTTGTTGTACTCGTCACGGATGGTGAAGGTGCAGGTGCTGCTGGTTGTGAGCACATTCTCTCCGTTTGCTGCAGCCTTGCGCACCGATGCTATGTTGGTGCGGGCCTGTGAGGTGGCCTTGGACTGGAAGCCGTTCGAGATGAGGGCCACGCCGCAGCATTTCTCTTTCTCCAGCATATGCACGCCATAGCCGCAGGCATTCATCAGCGTTACGAAATCTTTGCCCAGCTGCGGATAGTTGTAGTTTACATAGCAGCCGTGGAAGTAGCTTACGAAGCGTTTGAAACCCTCCTGCTTTGCTGCGGCGTTGCGCTTGAACCAGGTGGTGAATTTCTGCTTGCTGTATTCCGGGAAGCTGCGGTGCTTGTCCACGCCCAGAAGCCCGTGCATCAGACTTTTTGTTACACCCAGTTTCAAGACTCCGTTCACCACAGGGGAGAAGGGAACTGCCACCGAGCCCACAAGGTCTGTGCTGGCAAGCGTGAAATCGCGCAGCGGATTGTGCTGGTGGGCATATTTCAGACGTGCTATCTGTATGATGTCTCCTACCTCCACTCCGGAAGGGCAGGCAACCTCGCAGCGTTTGCAGTTAAGACAGAACTTCAGGGTCTTGTCATAGAAGGCAGGATCTTTAAGACGGTAGCGCTCTCCGTCGGGGCCTGCCTGTTTCGGGCCCGGATAATGCGGGTTTGCCGCCATCATCGGGCATACAGTGGTGCAAATGTTACATTTGAGGCACTGTTCGAAGTTGTTTGCGCTCAGATTAATTTCCTGCATACTTTCAAAGCCGATTCCACAATGTCCACCTTGCCGGCAAGAATCTCTCCGGCGGCGTACAGGTTGTCTATTACCTTACCTTCTATCATCACCCTGCTGTTCTCGTCCGTAACGATGCCTATGCTCATGAAAGGCTGTTCCGCCCCGAATTCGGGTGCAACCCACTTGCTGTGGTCCGCTTCGTAGTCCACGTCACAGCCGAATATGGGTTCGTATATTCTGTCCATGGTTGAAACAAGGCCCTTGCTGAAGAATTTTCCGGTGCAGAGAATGAAGTTTTCCGCATGTATTTCCGTCACTCCAAGATTGCTGGTGAGCACGTGTTTCAGATGTTCGTCTTCAATAATACCCTTCACCACTGTGTCTCCGGCCAGTATTGTGCCTCCTGCGCTTACGTATTCCGCGCGCGGGGTTTCATGCAGGCTCAGACCTGCGGAGACAACCACGGTATGGAGCCCGCTTTGCTGCAGTTTCAGTCCGGCGGTAATGCCGGCCAGGCCTCCGCCTATGATTACAACGTCGTATCTCATTTCCTGTAGGTTTTCTGCATAAACTCGGCCTCACGCATGGAATCGCCCCAGCATATCGGGGCCATGCCTTTCCAGCGCTCTTCCAGGTATTGTTTCACAAATTCTTCGGCCAGTTCAGGCTTGCCCAGCTCTTCGGCCAGTGCCATGGCCACCTTGCGCATGCAGAAGCCTCCCTGACAGGTTCCCATGCCCACTCTTGTGCGGCGGCGCAGGTCCATCATGTTGGTTACGCCAAGATATTTCACCGCATAGGCAATCTCCGCCCTGGTTACGTGCTCGCATTCGCAGAGAACCTCGCTCTTCTGGGAGAAGTCCATCTTGGAAACCAGGGTCCCCTGACGTCCTTCCGCAGCCCTGAATGCCAGCTGACGGTTGCGCTGGTGGTTCTTTGTGTGTTCGCTGCCGGCGATAGGCTCTATGGCCGTGCGGCATTTCGCGTTCACGTCAAGCTTTTTGCACACAAGGTCTGTGGCCATCTCCGCCATAAGGCGATAGCTGGTAAGCTTGCCGCCGGTTATGGAGATGAAGCCCGGTATGCCGTCCCTTGTCTCGTGGTCCAGCAGAACTATGCCGCGGCTTGTGCTTCGGCCGGTTGGGTCGTCGTCCGATGCCACCAGCGGGCGTACTCCTGCATATGCGCGCAGAATGCGTGTGCTGGCAAGAGCAGGGGACAGTTTGGCGCCCTCTTCCAGCAGGAGTTTCACCTCCTGCGGTGTGACGCGCATGTCGTCACATTCCTCGAAAGGAACCTTGTCCGATGTGGTTCCAATAACGCAAACCACGTCACCGGGCACCAGAATGTCTGCGTTGGCCGGTTTGCGGCAGCGGTTTATTACCATATTGTTCACGCGGTGGCCAAAGATAAGAAGTGAGCCTTTTGCGGGCAGCATGCGTATTTCAGCGCCTGCCATGGCAGCTATCTTCTGGCCCCATATTCCGGCCGCATTCACAACCACCGGGGCATGCGCTTCGGATTTTTCACCGCTGCGCGTGTCCGTGATGCTTACGCCGACAACTCTTCCGTTTTCACGCAGAAGGGAAGTCACCTCGCTGTATGTAAGTATCTTGGCGCCGTGTATGGTGGCGTCAAGTGCATTCGCGCTTGCAAGGCGGAAAGGATCCACCGATGCATCCGGAACGCGTACGGCGCCTATAATTGCCGGGTTAACGGCAGGCTCCAGGCGTATGGCTTCTTTCGGGTCCAGGGCCTTGGCGTCTATTCCTGCGGCATGGCATTTCTCTATGAATGTTGCCTGATATGCAAGGTCGTCCTCCGGAAGGGTGATGAAAAGTCCGTCACTCTCTTCCACGCAGTTGGATGCGATGCGCCTTATGATGCGGTTCTCGCGTATGCACTCTTCGGCACTTTCGGCATCGTTCACCGCATAGCGCGCTCCGCTGTGCAGCAGACCGTGATTTCGGCCGGTGGCACCGTTCGTGAGATCGAAACGCTCTACCAGCAGGGTTTTCAGTCCGCGCATCGCGCAGTCCCTTGCCGTTCCCACACCGGTGATGCCACCGCCTATGATAATTACGTCGTAATCGTTATTGATTGACATATTCCTTTTCTCCAAGGATTTCTCTAAGTTTAAGTGGTTCGTTGGTTGTGATTGCGTCCACGCCCATCTCTATGAAGGCCTTCATGTCTTTGGTCTTGTTCACAGTCCAGACATTCACGCTCATGCCGTTGTCGTGGGCTTCCTTCACCCATTCCGGATGCTCGAAGAGCACGGAAAATTTATAGTCTATACCGTTGATTCCCTCCTTTGCAAGCACTGCAGGAGCGATATCTCCGTTAAGATACTGGTTTATGAACTCCGGGCAAAGAACCGCAAGCCTCTGGCAAACATAGTGGCTGAAGGATATGAAGGCTATCTTTGACGGGTCGTACAGCTTGTGTGCCTTGATGGCTTTCAAAGCCTTCTGTATAAGTTCCTCCTCCACTTCCTGTGACGGCTGTTTCTTGAACTCCACAATAAGGGCGGTTTTCGGATACCTGGCTGTCTGGGCCAGATACTCGTCAAAGCTTGGCCTGTGCTCGCCGTTATTCAAAAGATGGCTGCGCAGCGTGCTGTAGTTGTGCTCTGCAATGGCAAGACCGTCAATGTCGCCGTCATGGTTCACTATGATTTCCTTGTCTGCGGTGAGGTGGATATCACATTCGCTGCCCCAGAAGGCGTTTGTCTGTGCCTGGGAGAGGGATGCGATGCTGTTCTGGCTGTCCATGGCCTCTTCGCATTTCCAGAAACCGCGGTGGGCTGCAATGGCCACCTTGCCGTTCTGCTCCACTTTCGGGAATTGTCCCGCATGTGACGCCTGGCTCTTTTTTGCTGCCGAACAGCCGCTGAATACAGTTGCAAACAGGGTCAGGACGGCTACAAAATTGGCAAATTTTTTCATGTCTAATTTACGTTGAAAAGCTTTGAAGGTCTCCGGCTTTTTACGCCGGAGACTTCAGAAACTTTAATGAATGTTATTTAGCTGAAATTTTGATGTTGTCAATATACCAGCGGTTCTGATCACGTTCTGGGTTGCTGACTTTTGAATTTGTGTTTGTCGGACGGACTGTAAGACGAGTGCTTGAAGTTGCACCTTTGAGAGTAACAGTTGCATGCTGCCATACAATATGGCTCTGTCCGGCTTCTGTACTCTGTTCAGATGTTATTTCTGCACTAACGGCAGTACCATTCTCAAACGTTCCGCCACCGTTAGCCTCAACCTGAAGTGTCATGATGTCGGCATTGAAACTGCCTGTCACGTGCCAGCACCAGTCAAACTCAATCTTCAAATCCTGAGTTCCTGAGACTTTATCGAGAACAGGAAGTACGATACCGGCATTGTAGCTGGTCTTGCCGAACTTGAGGTAGTTTTTCTGGAGGTAAACAACTTTCTGGTTAGTTGTTGAAATTGGCACCCATTCAGCACCGTTCTTGGCAGAGTTTATAAAATCATAACCCTTGCTTGCAAAGTCTGCCTGAAGAGGTTCCAGAGCTGCTGTGTTATAAATATTCGGAGCATTGCCGCTAGGATTGTCATCTGCAACAGAATCGGCAGCGTTACTTCCTGCAGAGTACTGGTCCATCCATTCAAAGTCATCCTCAAACACTACTGTCGATGTTGATTTCTTCTCGATGACGATGTTGTCCAGGAAGAAACGCTGGGTGATTGTAAGGTTCTCGTTACCGATCTCGATCTTAGAGGCTTTAGAGATGCCCTTGAGCTCGAGTGTTGCAGTCTGCCATGTGAAGTCACGTACAACGCGTGGGTCCACATTTACGTCACCACCAAGCTGGGTTGTAGGGAGTTTCTCTGCATTCACCTTGTTGCCGTCAACGAATACGAAGAGCTCTGTCTCGTCAACTTTACCTGTACCCTGGATCTGGAATGCGTAGTTGAATGTGATTGTTGCATCAACTGTGCCTTCTACATCAAGAGCAGGGAGAACAAGACGTGTACCTACGTTACTCTTGCCGAACTTCAGATATGCATCGTTAGGGTAGATAACCTTCTTGCCGGCATTGCTGTCGCCATAACCTTTCTCCGCAAATTTTGCTTTCAAGCCGTCAAGGCCGGCAGCAGAGTAGAAGTTAGGGGAGTTGGCGTCTTTGTCGCGTTTGCCCACAGAGTCACCGAATGTCTTGCCAGAGTTGGCATCGGCATACTCCTGATAGTAGTCTTTCATCCAGTCGAAGTTCTCTGCGAAGAGGATGTCGGAACCTGTAGGGAGAGTGCAATCCTGAGAGATGTAGTAAAGGATGTCGTTCTCTACATCGGCGTTGAATACGCGTATAACTGCGTTACGTACCTTTGAAGTTGTGTTAGGGGCAACTGTGATGGTTACTGTGGTAATGTCATCGGCAGTCTCCTGACCCTTGATTGTTGCCCAAGCTGGAAGACCCTCAACTTTAGGAGTTACGTTAGTTTTGTATTTGGCAACGATCTCAGCGCCCTCACGGCCTACAGAGAATGCGTCGTCTTTGATTGCCTCGCCAACCAGCTCCAGATATTTCTGAGCGCCGCCTTCCTGTTTGAGGGTGAGTTTTATCTCTTTGCCTTTCTCCTCGTTCTTCACAACGATTACGGCCTCGCGGTCGTTGCCATCGTTTGCGGCAACGCCCAGAGTTACTGTAACATCCTCGCCCTTGGTCTGGATATCCTTAGGAGTAATCCACTCTTTGAATTCCTCAAGGTTGTGGGTGTAGGTCATGTTGGCTCTGAACTGAACTGTAACGTCCTGCGCGGTTGCGTCAATCTCAAGCGGAGAAGGAGTGACAAGCTCAAGGACAGGCTCTACGAAACCGCCGTCGTCATCACCCACCAGTGTTAGGTCGTCAAGACGGATGTAGTTCTTATCCTCAGCCTCACCGCGGAAGCTTACGGATTTCGCACCTGCAGGAACAGTAATCTGATCGAGAGAAATCCACTGCCAGTACTGCTGGATGCGGAATGCCTTGTATACTGTCCAATCCTGCTGGTTGTCAAACTTGTATTTGAATGTGTAGTCCACCTGTGAAGGACCGTCAACACCGAAGGCTGCGAAACCAAGCTGGATGGCTGTAGAGTTGAAGATTTCTATCTCGTTAATCTGGAACCATGCGTCGTTTTTAGATGACTGACCCTCACCAGGAGTTACGCAAGGATACAGGTGCATAGGTTTGCCACCGTCCTTCTTGCCGCCCGAGTGGTCGTACTGTGAAGTCTTGTTTGGCCAGAGCTCGTTCTCATAGTCGTTGTATCCACCACCGTCGTGGCTCTGGTTATATGTGTTGCGGAAGTCAACAAGACGGCCTGCAGTGTAGGTTGTGTTGCTTACACCGGCGCCCTGCATATCTTTGACATAACCATCGATAAGGTCCGGGGTGTTGTTTGACTGGGCGTTGAAGTCGTCATAGTAGAGAACCTTGGTCAGCACTTTGCCGATGCGGCCCTGATCCTCGAATGATACAGGAATCATGTATGCGTTTACAGAGTTCTTGCCAGTGAAGTAACCGGTGAACTTGACCACGTGGTCTTTGTACTCTGCAAAGTCCAGAACATCAGACCCCTCAACAACAAGAGTGCGAGTCTTCTCGGAGCTCTTGAAGATGCTGCCTTCTTCTGTTTTCTCGATTGTTCCGATAACTACATTGCCTTTATCATCAAGCTTACCGGTGAATGAAACATACTCGGCAGATGCCGGAGCGTATGTGTCGATGTCCGGAGTTGCAGCCTCTTCCGGATATGCCGGAGTCTCGCTGCCGATGATGCTAAGCTGGTCGCCCTCATCCTCCTTGATGCGCAGAACTGGGAGTGCAAGCTCTGTCTGTTTGTCTGATTTGGCCGATACCACATCACCTATTGCAATTGCACCATCCTTTTCCTCGCCCTTTGTCAGAGGAACACGTACAACAAGGTTGGCCTCCTCATCTGCAACTACATAACCGTTTGCAGAAGCTGCAAGAACTGTTGCTTTTGGAAGAATGATGATGGCACCATCCTCGCTTTCAACAACAGCCTTTATGCCGGAAACGGCAGGAATGTCCCTGAACTTGTCTCCCAGCTGCTTGATTGTAACAGAGCATTCTGTATTCTTGTTACCTTTAAACACGAGGGCTGTTGTACGAATCTTGTCCGGAGCACCATCGCGCATGTTGTCCGTGGCAGAGATAGCTACTTTTACTGTACCGAATCCTTCAGTAGGGCTGACAGTAAGCCATGAAGGGATATCACTGGTAATGCGCCAGTCGCCGTCAGCAAAGATTTCCAGAATCTGCTGATCCGAATCTTCACATTCAAAAGTCAGGGTGCTCTGTGAAGAGCGAACCTCTATAACTCTGGAATCTGTTGGTTCTTTCCGGCAGCTTGCCAATGTAAGCAAGCCCACCAGAAGAACGGAAAACAATAATTTTATTTTTTTCATATTGTCGGGAAAATTTTAATTCCAACCGGGATTTTGTTTGAGAGATCCCTGTGAAAGAGTAATCTCATTTGAAGGAATAGGGTAGAGGTAGTCACGAGCCTCGTTGAAGCCGGCTCTCTCCTCATCGGCAATCACAACCACGAAACCGCTGTTACCCTCGGAAAGTTTGATTGATTTGCCAATCTCCAGAACAACAGGGCAGCTTGTTGTTGGCAGAGTACCCTGGTAGAGGCAGTGATCAGCCACGCCGTCGTCGTTGAGGTCATACTCGCCGGGACCAGGGAAGTACATACCCAGCATTTCCTGATCGATACATTTGCCTTCTTTCCAGCGCATGAGGTCATCCCAGCGTGAGCGGCCTTCCTGCATAAGCTCCACAGCTCTCTCGCGGCGGATTTCCAGGATTACACCTTTGTTGGAATTTGAGGCAAGTACTTGGCTTGTATAGCCGTATTCCGCGCCTGAAAGATAAGGACAAGGGTTGGCATTTGCATCTGCCATGTTAAGACCCGGCATACCCACACGGCCACGGATCTCGTTGACAGTCTTGTCGATATCACCCTGCTCCAGTTCTCCCATCTCGGCTTTTGCCTCGGCATAGTTGAGAAGAACCTCGGCATAGCGGATTACAGGGAGGTCATTGTAGCTCTTGCCATCGGAAGCAACTTTGTCGTTATCGCTTGCATTGCCAAGGTCCATGAGGAACTTGGTGCTCTGGTAACCTGTGTTCGCAAAGTTGAACATAGGGTACTGGATGCCGGACTTGTTACCCTCACGCTTGTAGGCAGGGTTTACGATAGTCTGTGCAAGACGAGGGTCGCGGTCTGCAATCTGCTCCTTGAACTCTTTTGTCTGCCAGCCGTTCTGGTCTGTGTAACGGGTACCGTCCTTCATCAGGTACATGTTAACGGCCTTGCGGGAAATTGTCTGGCCTGCAAGCTGGATTGCGTTGAAGCCGCGGCTGTGGCAAACCTCCAGGGTACCGTCATAATGAATGGCCATTATAAACTCTTTCTGGTTTGCATCCGGAGCCTTGAAAAGGTCACGGTAGTTTGCATCAGTTTTTGCTGCAGGAGTTGCAATGCTGTAGAGTTTGCTGTCCATCACCAGCTTTGCTGCTTCGGCAGCAAGCTTCAGATAGTATTCAGGAGTGTGCTCTTTGTACTGTGTCGCCTCGGTGTGATATTTTCTCCATGTTCCTTCGTAGAGGCAGATGCGGCTTTTGAATGCAAGGGCAGTCCATCTGTTTACGCGGAATGTTGAAACGGCGTCTGAGAGGTGATCTGCAGCATAGTCAAGGTCGTCGATGACTTTGTCTATGATAAACTCGCGGGAATCACGCGGACGGTAGAGCTCCTGTGAATCGGAACCAAGCTCGTGCTCTATCCATGGAACGTCACCGAAACGTTTTACTTTCTCGAAGTAGAAAGTTGCGCGGAAGAAACGTGCAACTGCAGTGTATTTCTCCCTTACACCTTCATCGGGACATTTGTTGATATTGTCCAGAAGGGTGTTGATCTTGCGGAGGATAGACCAGCTCCAGCCGCCGCCCGAAGCAGGAATTACGCGGTTTGTGCCGCCACGCAGTTCTGCCGAGAAACCGGCAACCTGGAAAATGAGGTCGTTCTGGTTCTGGAAAGGCTCGTCATTGGCAGCGATTGTGTATGCGCTGCTGTAGAAGTTGTTGGAGAACATCAACAGTTCGTTTTCAGTCTTGAAGTATGTCTCCGCACTTTCCTTGTCCAGAGGAGTCTTGTCCAGGAAGGAGCAGCCTGTCATTGAAAGAAGTGCTGCAGATATAAGAATAATGTATTTTTTCATGATTTTGATCCTCCTTAGAATGTGATGTCAATACCGAACATGTAAGAACCCTGCCAAGGATAGAAACCGTTGTTGTAGTCGCCATCACGTGTGATTGCTGCCTCAGGATCCACATACTTGCTGTGCTTCTTGATAGGAGACCAGTAGCAGAGGTTCTCACCTGTGAAGTATACGCGGATAGAACCAATCTTGGCCTTCTTCAGGAGATTCTTAGGAAGTGAATAACCCACTGTGAGGTTCTTGAAACGGAGGTAACGGATGTTCTGGATGTAACGGCTGTTGGCTGTACCCAGCTCACCCTTGCTGTTGGATGCACGGTTAGAACCTGCTTTAGGGAAGTATGCATCAGGGTTCTCTGGAGACCATACGTTGTCCAGGAAGTTCTTCGGAAGGAAAGAGGTGTAACCAAGAGAGTAAGGGCCCCAGAATGCGAAGTTGGAACCTGTAGGATACCAGTAGTGGTTACCTGTTCCCTGGAAGAATGCGCTTACGTCAAAGCCCAGAAAGTCCAGACCAACGGTGAAACCATACTGCAGATGTGCAAGAGAGTTGCCCAGGTTGATGAGGTCACCATGGTCTTCAACTGTGTTCTTGCCCACGCCTATGATGCCGTCGCCGTTCTTGTCTATGAATTTGAGGTTACCTGCACTCCATTTGCCGCCCTCAAGGTACTGTGCCCTGTCGCTCTGGTCAACTTTTGAAGTCCACTCCTGTGCCTCTGCATCGCTCTGGAAGATACCGCCCACTTCATAGCCCCAGATATCGCCGATGCGCTGGCCCACGTAATAGTCGGTGAGGATCTGCGTAGGGTTGTCATATTTTGTGATGCGGCTGTCGAAGTCGGAGATGGAAGCTTTCACGAAATAGCCGAGGTTGTGTTTTCCAACCTTTACCTGGTCTTTCCATGAAAGGCTTATCTCATAACCCTTTGTGCGGAGGTCTGCCGCATTCATCTTAGGAGAATCGGCTCCGTATACGCCAGGAAGGGCAACGCCTGCTGTAAGCATGTCTTTGGTGTCACGGATGTAACCCTCTACTGTTGCCTGGAGGCGGTTGTTGAAGAATGCCATATCCAGACCTACGTTCCACTGCTCCGAGCGCTCCCATGTGAGGTTGCCTGCGTTTGGAGCTGTGAGGTAAGAGTATTTTGGTTTCGAGCTGTCACCGCCGAAGAGGTAGTCCAGGTCACCTGTCTTCACAAGACGGATATAATCATAGTAACCTACGTTCTGGTTACCCAGTGAACCGAAGGAAGCACGGATCTTGAGGTTGTTCACGGCTTTCTTTGCAGGGGCGAAGAAAGGCTCCTCTGAAATTCTCCAGCCAAGGGAGCCTGAAGGGAACAGACCCCAGCGGTGTCCTTTCGCGAAGCGTGAAGATCCGTCATATCGGCCGGAAAGCTCAAAGAGGTAACGGCCTTTGTAGTCGTAGTTGATACGAGCGAAGAAGCCCATGAGTGCATACTCGCTCTGGCCGCCGCCAACTGTCTGGATAAGCTGCTCCGAACCGTCGGCGCCTTTTACAGGCTGGATGAGAGAAAGGTCGTCCAGGGTATTCGGAAGGTTCTGGCCTGAAGCGCTTATCTTCTTGTAGTTCTGAGTCTCGATGTTCATACCCACAACGGCTTTGAAGTTGTGAGCATCATTCCATGTGTCCTCGTAAGTTGCGAATACGTTACCTGCAAGGTAGTTGTAGGTGCCTACAGATTCGGTGAGCTCGTTAAGACCTGCACCTGTATCGTAGTATGCGATAGGACCGCCGACAAGGGCACCTGAAAGGTAGTCGAAGTTGGTTGTACGCGCGGTGTTGCGGTTCTGGATGAAACGGTATGTGAAGTTGCCGGTAATCCAGAACTGTTTCACAGGTTTGATTACGAACTCTGTGGTGTTGGTGAGGTCTGTCTTGGCGTTTGTTGTGCGGTTGTTGGAGTTACCCAGCACGATGTGACGGCCGTTACCCACGCGGTATGACTGGTAAGGAACCTCGTATACCCATGAACCGTCAGGGTTCTTCTGAGTATAGTTGGCAAGGAAGTGACGGTTCAGATAAGCGAACACGTTCTCCACATTGCCTACACCCTGGAATGAATATTTGGAGTTGTAGAATGCTGTGTTGTTGGAAACTGTAAGCCAGTCTGTAACCTTCACGGACATCTTTGCGCGAAGGTTGTATTTCTGGAATACGTCAGGAGTCTGTTTGATGATACCCTGCTGACGGTCATAACCGCCGGAGATATAGTATTTGAACCTGTCGTTGCCTCCGTTGATGCTGAGGTTGTACTGCTGCTGAGGGTTGCGGTCGCTGAATACCTCGTGGTAGATGTCTGTGTTACCATAGTACTTGTAGACGTTCTTGCCTTTGTAGGTATCCTCAACCACCCATGGACGATCCGGATTTTCGGTCTTGTCGTTCACGCGGCGCAGGAGCTCCAGCATATCGTTCTCGTTATAGTCGATATAGTTGGAACCGCTGTGTGACGGACGCCAGAAACGGTTGATGGTCTCCACAGACCAGTAGCCGCGGTCCTCATATTCGGTTGAGGTTGTTGGAGATTCCCAACCCCAGCGGCCGCTGAGGCGTACGGTGGCTTTGCCGTCTTTGTCCTTACCGGATTTTGTGGTTACCAGGATAACGCCGTATGCTGCACGTGCACCATAGATGGCTGCTGCAGCGGCGTCCTTGATAACGCTGATGGATTCGATATCGTTAGGGTTAAGCCTGTCCAGGTCTCCGATTGCTCCGTCGATAACCACGATAGGCTCTGCGTCGTTCACACTTGTCACACCACGGATGTTAAGTGAAGGTGTTGAACCCGGGCTGCCTGCCGATGTGGAAATGTTAAGGCCGGGAACGGAACCCTGAAGCATTGCTGATACGCTGTGTGCGGAACGGTTTTCCAGCTCGTCAGCGCTTACGGTGGAGATGGCACCTGTGAGGTTTACCTTCTTCTGTGTACCGTAACCTACAACCACGGTCTCCTCAAGGGTGTAGTCATCCTCTTCAAGAATGATATTGACCTTTGTCTGAGTGGCCGGGATAGAAATAGTCTGGGCTTTGTATCCGAGGCATGTCACTGTGAGTGAAGCCTCTCCCGAAGGAACATTGCCCAAAGAGAAGTTGCCGTCGATTTCAGTTATGACTCCGACAGTAGTGCCGCTAACCAGTACGGCTGCTCCCGTTACGGGTTCGCCGCTCTTGTCAGTGACAACTCCGCTGATGGTCCTCGATTGTGCCGCTGCACTAAGGCATAGCACCATCGAAAGCACGCATGCGGTGATTGCTTTAACTGCTCTCATAAGATTGTTTTTTTTGATGGTTAGTAGTTTTTTGTATTTATAGTTTTTAAATATTATTTGTATGATTCGATATTGAATTCCCTAGGACGTGTCATGGTTTCGGTGTAGACGCGGCCTTCGTCGTCGGTCACCTTTATCTCAAGGGTGGAGCTTGCAGAGGAGGCCTGTACCACAAACATGTGGTTTGTGACAGCCGGATGCCAGGTTGCGGAAGTGTTCGCGTTCAGGTGAGGAATGGTGTAGGCCAGGAAGAAAGTAGGATCCATGAGGGCCTGCTGCTTGACGTTCAAAGCCTTGCCGTTTTCAGTAACCTCTATCTTCCAGTCCTTGTTCCAGTCCCAGACGTTTATGATGACATCGTTGGCAGAGCTGCCGTCAGCGTAGTTGCCGTACTTAACGCTCAGCGCCAGTTCTTTGGTAAATGCCTCGCGCGCATTTGAAGGCACCATGCTTAGCTCCAGATTGATCTTGTTGCGGTCGTAGGCGCGGAACTGATAATCTTCACTTCTGCCTGTGGCCTTGAAGTAGGATTCCATCTGTGTTCCCTTCACGCTCATAACGCGGTATCCGCTTGGCGAGCCGTCGGTACTGATGTTGTAGGTTGGATTATATTTGCCTGCCCACCACCATGCTGCACAGATGGCGCCGTTATTGTGCTCCCTGATGGAACTAGACTTGTCTATGGTATACAGAACATGGGAGTGTCCGCTTACGAAAGTCACATTGTAGCCGCTGAAAAGTGCGGTGAAGGAGCCTGCGTTGTCAAGGGAATTGCCTCCATCCCTGTTATAGACAGGGGCATGCATGGCAACCACAACCGGAGTTGCCTTGTCTACGTGTGAAAGGTCCTTGGCAAGCCAGTTCATCACGTCCTCAACCACGAGGTCTTTGTAGCTGCGTCCGCCTCCATCGGTTTTGGAAGCTGGGTTGTTTGTACACTGTATGTCATCAATGGTTATATAGTGCACCTCGCCTATATTGAAAGAGTAGAAACTAGGGCACATGTCCGTGTGGTAGCGCTGTACTGTGTCCCAGTCGCCGGTGGCGTTCATGTCATGGTCGTGGTTGCCTATGGTGTGGAAGATCTGAAGGCTATTTATTATGCCGTCATACTCTGAAAGATATTCGTTGAAACAGTAATTCCTTGAGTACCAGTACAAGTCCCAGGTCATGTCGCCCAGGGTGACGGCATAAATCTTCTCGCCGGAGTGGCTGTTTACATAAGATGCAAGTTCCCTGGTGAAAGTGCGGAACTGGTTCTTGTCGTTGGTGCGGTTTGCAAGGTGAATGTCGCCCAAGAACAGCATTGTGTGGTTGTCCTGGTTTCCTGCTTTTTTCAGCTGGAAATCGGACCTCTCGCATGAAGAGGCAGCCGCCACCAGTTTGTTGCTGAACTTCGGAAGAATGCCTGCGCTTGGTACTTCATACCCTGAAGGGATGCTGATGAATACGTATTTGTATTTCTTGGCCGATTTTATCTCGTAATAGCCTTCGGCATTGGTGGTTGTCACCTCAACTCCGTCGGAAACCACAACTCCCGGTACCCCTTTGCCCTCGCAGGAAACTTTGCCGTAAATGCTTGTGCCTGCCGATGGCTTGAAATCGGAGCTCTCAACAATGTTGAAAGTTGTTGTGCCTATTGTTTTCTCCCGGCTGTCGCGTTGCAGCGTAAGAGTCCATTTTCCCGATGTCAGAGCCTTTGGCGTTTTCACCACGGCTTTGCTGGAAGTCACTTCCCTGAAAGAGGTCTGGAAAATCGCATTTGATTCATGGGATTTGAATTGCATGAAGTCTGAAAGCAGTGGTGCTTTGCCGTCTTTCACGTCCAGAGTGAGGTCGTCTCCCGTTGCAAGTTCAATAAAACCGGGGAGAACCAGGCTTACATCAAATGACTTGCCAGGATCTGGTGCCGGTTTGTCCTTGCCGCATGCCGGTGTAAGCGTGAGCAATGAAATCAGAAGTGCGAATTCAAACAAATGTTTCATAATGTTCCCTGAATGATGTTACTGTTTAAGATATTGCTTGAAGAAATCCCATATTTCTTCCGTTGTTTCCATGTCGGCCAGGTGCCAGCTGTGCTTGCCTCCCTGAACCTCGTAAAGGCGCACCTCACATCCATAGGGGCTGCCCAGGTATTTGTGGAGAATCACCTTGCGGCTTGGCTTGTCCTTGTCCAGCAGCGGCAACTCCACAATCTCTTCATATTC
>JAKSKO010000004.1 GCA_024401715.1 Bacteroidales bacterium | reverse complement strand
ATATTATATATAGGCGTTGACGCCCTGCTGGATCCGGATGTGGGCCTAAGCAGGATAGAGGACGGAACCCTGGACGCTTCCTTCCTGTATCCTACAGGCGGAGACAAGGCTATCCACATTGCCTGGTGCATTTTGCACGGGCTGCCTTTTGCGCGTGAAACAATCATGCAGACCGGCATAGTAAATAAGGCCAACGTACGCCTCATGCTGTTGCAGGCGGTTCACATAAGCGAACTTGACTCCAAAATAGAGCTCCTGAACCAGAAACTTGCCGATTATTTCAAGCAGTATTCGGCCCAGAGGGCAATACTTTGGATTCTGTTTTGGTTCATTGTCGTAACCTGCGCCCTTTGCGCTGTAATCATGTATGCCTATCATGTGAAGCATAAGCTGAACAGGAAACTTATGATGCAAAAGCAGATTGTGGAGCAGCAGAGAGACCAGCTGGCCGAACAGAAGGAGATGGTGGAGCGCCAGAGGGACCTTCTGGAGGAGGAGAGGGATAAGCTGATAGAGGCAAGCCTTGCCAGTGCCGAAGAAACAGCCGTAACAAACAGGGAAGACCCTTTCCTGAAGAAACTCCTGGAAATCATAAACGAGAACATGGAGAATGAGGATCTGTCTGTTGATGCCCTTGGCGCGGAGGTTAACCTGGGCAGGGTTCAGCTATACCGCAAATGCAAGGCGGCATGCGGCATGTCCCCTAACGAGCTGCTTAGAACCACAAGGCTGAACAAGGCCTACAAACTGCTTAGGGAAACAAATCTAACGGTTAGCGAGGTGGCCTACTCCGTAGGTTTTTCTTCACCAAGCTACTTCGCCAAATGCTACAAGGACCAATTCGGCAAGAATCCCACAGATTCGCAAAAAAATTAAATAAGAAATGTTTCAATTGTCCCCAAAATCGTTTCACATGAAACCATTTTGGGGATTACTGTAACAAGCCTTTAAGGGCATTATCCGCTTAATGATAAATTTGTGATACAGCGTATTGCTTAAAATCATTAACCATTTATAATTATTAACCTTATGAACAAAAAGATTCTTACTCTTTTGATCCTTTTCCTTGCCTTTGCAGGCGGGGCGATGGCTCAGACAATTAATGTCAAGGGTACGGTCATTGCCAAAGCCGATGGAGAACCTCTTATCGGTGCGGCTGTTCTTGTTGAGGGTACCACAATCGGTACAATCACAGACATAGACGGCAACTTCGTTCTGGAAGTTCCCGAGGACCGTATGATTCAGGTGTCATTCGTAGGTTTTGCCTCGCAGACACTCAAACCCCAGGAAGTGATGAACATTGAACTTGAAGAGGACAATGTTCTGAATGCAGTGGTTTTCGTGGGTTACCAGACAATGCGTAAGGCAGACCTCACCGGTGCTGTGAGCGTTGCCGACGTTGAGGAGCTTGCGAAGCAGAACGAGAACAACCCTATGAAAGCCCTCCAGGGCCGAGTTCCGGGTATGAACATCAGTGCCGACGGTGGCCCTTCGGGTGCAGCTACAGTGCGCATCCGTGGTGTGGGTACGCTTAACGACAACGACCCTCTTTACATTATCGATGGCGTGCCAACAAAATCCGGCATGCACGAGCTGAACGGCTCTGATATCGAGAGCATCCAGGTGCTGAAGGATGCGGCAAGTGCCAGCATCTACGGTTCCCGTGCTGCGAACGGTGTGATTATCATCACCACCAAACGCGGTAAGGAAGGCAAGATCAAAGTTGACTTCGATGCCACAGTGGCAGCTTCTTTCTATGCAAACAGGATGAATTCCCTGAACGCAGAGGAGTGGGGCCGTGCTTTCTGGCAGGCCAATGTGAATGACGGCCTGGACCCTAACAACAATAACCTCGGCTACAAATTCAACTGGGGTTACGACAAGGCAGGCGTTCCTGTGCTGAATTCCGTGAAGATGCAGAAGTATCTTGATGACAATAACACCATTCCGGCAAGCGATACAGACTGGTTCAAGGAGACTACCCGTACAGGTGTGATCCAGAACTACAATCTTGCTGTGAGCAACGGTTCCGAGAAAGGTTCCGCCTATATGTCCCTCGGTTACTATCGTAACGACGGTATCATCAAGACTTCCAACTTCGACCGTCTCTCTGCACGTATCAATTCAGAGTACAAGGTTGTGAAAGATATCCTCACCATCGGTGAGCACCTTACCCTTAACCGTACAAGCGAGACCAGTGCTCCGGGCGGATTCCTGGAAAACGTTCTCCAGTACAACCCTTCATTCCCTGTATACAATACAAAAGACGAGTTTGCCAACCTTACAGGCGGATATTCAGACCGTCAGAACCCTGTGGAGCGTCTTGAACTGAACAAGAACAACCGCTACCAGTACTGGCGTATCTTCGGTGACGCATTCATCAACCTCCAGCCGGTGAAGAACTTCAATATCCGCGCAACTGCAGGTATCGATTACGCTCAGAAACAGCAGCGCACCTTCACCCTCCCTATCGTAAACGGTAACGTTGCAAACCCTACAAATGCCGTTGAGACAAAGCAGGAGCACTGGATGAAATGGATGGCCAACCTCGTTGCCACATACAATCTGGAGATCAAGAAACATCGTGCCGATTTCATGCTGGGTACAGAGTTCAACCGTCAGAACGACACTTGGTTCGGCGGCAAACGCTATAATTTCTCTGTGCTTACACCGGACTATATGTGGCCTGATTCTGGCGTGGGTGAGAAAGAGGTGTTCGGCTCAGGCTCGGGATACTCTCTTGTATCATTCTTCGGACGTGTCAACTATACATATGATGACAAGTATATGTTCAGCGTAATTGTACGTCACGACGGTTCAAGCCGTTTCGGTAAGAACAATATGTGGGGTACATTCCCATCTGCAAGTTTCGGTTGGCGTATCAGCCAGGAGCCTTGGATGAGCGGTGCTGCCGATTGGCTGAACAACCTCAAGATACGTGCGTCATGGGGCCAGACAGGTAACCAGGAGATTTCAAACGTCGCACGTTATACCCTTTATGTTCCTAACTATGGTGAGGCCGGCTTCGGCGGACAGAGCGGCGGTACTTCATATGATATCGAGGGTACCAACGGTGGTCATATCCTCAGCAGCGGTTTCATGCGCACCCAGCTGGGTAACGACAACATCAGATGGGAGACCACAAGCCAGACCAATATCGGTTTGGACTTCGGCTTCCTGCATGACAAGATCTACGGTAGCTTGGAGTGGTACGACAAGCGCACCAAAGACATCCTTGTGCTTATGCCTGGTATCGCTGTAATGGGCGAGGGTAGCGACATGTGGATCAACGCAGGTAAAATGAAGAACATGGGCGTTGAGTTCAACCTTGGCGTACGTGGCGGCAGCGGCGACTTCAGCTATGATATCAACGGTAACATCAGTTCATACCAGAACACCGTTGTTAAACTCCCAGACACTATCGCTGCCCGCGGTACCTTCGGTGGTAACGGTGTACGCAGCGTTGTGGGCCACCCAATGGGAGCACAGGTTGGTTATATCTACGACGGCATCGTCAAGAGCCAGGAGGAGATAGACAACCATGCATACCAGGAGGGCGCAGGCCTTGGCCGTATCCGTTATAAAGATATCAATGGCGTTGACGAGAACGGCAAACTTACAGGCAAGCCTGACGGCAAGATAACAGAGGCCGACCAGGATTGGATCTACAGCCCTGTTCCTGACTTCACTTACGGCTTCAACATCTATCTGCAGTACAAGAACTGGGATTTCACCCTCTTCTGCCAGGGCGTTGCCGGTGTTGACGTGATTTCAGACCTCAAGAAAGAGACAGACCTCTGGGCCGGTGTGAATGTGGCCAACCTGAACAAGGGTAAACGCATCCTGAACGCATGGAGCCCTAACAACCCTAATTCAAACATCCCTGCCCTTTCTACATACAACAACAATAACGAGACCCGTGTTTCAACCTACTATGTGGAGAACGGTTCATACCTGAAAGGACGTACAGTCCAGATTGGATATAACTTCCCTCAGAAAATCTGTGATGCAGCACACATGCAGCGTCTGCGCATGTACCTCTCTGCACAGAACTTCTTCACCATCAGAAGTGCAAGCTTCACTGGCGTGGATCCGGAGAACGCAAACTTCGGTTACCCAATCCCTGTGAACGTGACATTCGGTCTTAACGTAACATTCTAAGCAGTCAAATGAAAATGAAAAAAATATTTATATATCTGGCAGCTGCCGCAGCAGCTCTGACTGCGACTTCATGCAACAAGTTCCTAAGCGAACAGCTTCCGCAGGGCACCCTCAGCGACGAGCAGGTGAAAGACCCGCAGTATGTGGATAAAATGGTGATTTCGGCATATGCCATCTTCACCACAGCAGAGGATATCAACGGTTCATTCTCAATGTGGAACTATGATGTCCGCAGCGATGACGCCTACAAGGGTGGCAGCAGTACCAACGACGGTGACGTTTTCCACCAGCTGGAGGTAGAGAAAGGTGTTCTTACTACAAACTGGAACATCAATGACATGTGGGTGCGTCTCTACAGGGCCATCGCACGTGTGAATACAGCGCTTGCCGTTGTGGAGAAATGTGACGAGAACGTGTATGAACTGAAGAATGAGCGTCTTGCAGAGCTGCGTTTCCTCCGCGCCTACGGTCACTTCCTTCTTAAGAGACTCTACAAAAACATCCCTTTCCTCATCCGTACAGACTATACATATGAGCAGTATGGCGAGATTTCCAATACCGAGTTCTCCAACGACGAGGGCTGGCAGAAGATTATCGACGATTTGAACTTCGCCTACGCAAATCTTCCTTTGTACCAGTTGGAGATGGGACGCCCTACAAAGGCTGCCTGCGCGGCATTCCTGTCAAAGGCATATCTCTACAAGGCATACCGTCAGGACGAGGCTAAATCCCACAGAGTCACCGAGGTAAATAAGAGTGACCTGGATTCACTGCTGAAGTACAGCAATCCTGATATCTATGAAAAGGTTGGCTATAACCTTGAAGGTGATATCCACAACAATTTCCGTCCCGAGGAGATCTACGAGAACGGTGTGGAGTCTATCTGGGCCATGCAGTACTCACGCAACGACGGTTCAACCTATGGTAACCTCAACTGGAGCAACGGTCTTATCCCGCCAAATATCGCCGGCGTGGTTGATGGCGGCTGTGACTTCTACAAACCTTCACAGAACCTTGTGAATGCATTCCGCACCGGTGCCGACGGCCTTCCATTCCTGGACGGCTTCAACGAGAAAGACTATGAGTTCGCAGACAACGCAGACCCACGTCTCTTCCTCACAGTAGGTATGCCGGGCCTTCCATACATGTTCAACCACAACTACGTTATGGACTACAGCAGCAACTGGAGCCGTAGCGGTGGCAAGTATGGCTACAATGTTTCACTGAAACAGAATGTGGATCCTGCCCTTATCGGCTCGTACCTCATCAAAGGCTCATATTGGGCAACTTCAATGAACCGCATTGTGTTCCGTTATGCCGATGTCCTTCTGATGCGTGCCGAGGCTTATGCACAGCAGGGCAAGAGTGCCGAGGCTATAGAGCTTGTGAACAAGATCCGCACCCGTGCTGCCGGTTCTACACAGATGATTGCTTCTTATCCTGCAAGATACGGTGTCAAATTCCATATCGGCAACTACAAGGGCGAGTTCGACAAGGAGACTACCCTGAAGATTGTGAAGATGGAGCGTCGTCTGGAACTTGCCATGGAGGCCGAGCGTTTCTTCGACCTTGTACGTTGGGGTGATGCAAAGACTGTCCTCACCAAGTACTTCGACGAGGAGAAAGGCAAATGTGACATCTACAATGATGCCGAGTTCACAGCAGACAAGAACGAGTATCTTCCTATTCCATACGAGCAGGTGGCTGCTTCAAACGGACATTATACTCAGAATATCGGTAACTGGTAGGATTGAAAAAAACAAATAAGTGAAAATGAAAACAATATTCAAATATATCACAAGCGCTGCCATGCTGGTCTTTGCCCTTGCTTCCTGCAAGAGCAATGTCAGCGACCTGCAGCTCTCCGGAGACTGCCAGGTTGAGGCTCTGAAGCTGTCTTCATACCCTGCTCTCATCAATAAAACCTCCCGCGAACTTGTAGTCCGCGTGCCTGAAGGCTACACTGGTCTCAGCGCGATGACTGTGGATGAGCTGATACTCTCTGAGGGTGCCACTGCCAATATCAACGAAGGCGATATCATCAATATGCAGGAAGGCCAGGCTATCCACGTAGAGAATGGCGACCTTTTCCTGGACTGGGATCTTGACGTTATAATGGATGAGGCGCGTATCTACTCATTCGTAATCAACGGCCTCTATACAGGTATCATCGACGAGGATGCTAAAACCATCACTGTGGGTGTTCCTCCTACTGTGAATGTAAGAGAGCTGGTTCCATCCATCGATTTCTCCGCCTATGCAACAGTACGTCCTGCAGACGGAGCTATACAGGATTTCTCGGAGCCAGTAGTCTATGTTGTGGAAAACAACACCGCACATGCAGAGTATACTGTCACTGTTAATGTTATTGACAAACCTTCTGCGGTATTCCTTGGCATACCGGCTAACATGAACGATCTGGATCCTGAGGCATTGACAGCTTGCAAGTGGATGCTTGTGAACGTTCCTAATTCTCTCTATGCTTCATTTGCCGAGATCCATGCAGGTGCAGTAAATCTCTCCGAGTGCAAGGTGCTGTGGTGGCACTTCCACTGGGATGGCGGCGTTGACGGCCACGATCAGTTCGTAGCCAAAGCTCCTGAGGCTCTGGAGGCTGTGAACGAAATCCGTTCATACTATGACAACGGCGGTTCTCTGCTCCTTACCCGTTATGCAGGCAACCTCGCTTCATTCATCGGCGCAACAGGTGGTGACGAGTGGACAACTCCTAACAACTGCTGGGGCGGTGATGAGAACAGTGCCGAGCTTTGCGGCGGTCCTTGGGACTTCAGGAAATATGCCGAGCATCCTATCTGGGAAAATCTCTTCTGGGGAGATGATCCTAACAAGATTTTCTGTACAGATGCAGGCTATCATATAACCGACTCTACTTCACAGTATCATATCGGTACAGGCTGGGGCGGTTATGACAACTATGATGCATGGCTGAACCGTACCGGTGCCAAGATTCTGGGTGTAGGCGGTGACGGTGCCATCGTGGCATGGGAGTATCCTGCAAAAGACGGCAAAGGTGGCATAATCTGTATCGGATCTGGCTGCTACGACTGGTATTCATACATGTATGAGCCTGGTTATGTGGAGCACTACCACCAGAATATCGCCATCATGACAAATAATGCTTTCGATTACCTTAGCAAATAAGCAATCCAATGAAAAGAATGATCATATCACTTCTCATGCTGTCAGCAATCTCGCTGACAGCATGCCAGAAGCAGTTCCAGGGCGATGAACCAAAGCCGTGGGACAGCACAACAGAGACATTCACAAGCTTCAATGACGATGTGGATGCCGCATTCACAACCTACTACAAGCATGCTCTGGGACGCATGGGTGACCCTATGCCGTTCTATGATAAGAATACAGGGGATTTCAAGATTCTGTATCTGCAGGACTACAACAATAACAAGGGCAGTTTCTTCCACCCTATCTGGGCTCTTAGCACAAAGGATTGTGTGAATTATGAGAACCTTGGTGAGATTATCCCTGTAGGTACCAATGTCCTGCAGCAGGATGCCGCCCTTGGAACAGGTTGCTGCTATTACTGCGAGTCGGAGAAACTCTATTACATCTATTACACAGGTGAAAATGGTGCGTGCGACTGCCGTCAGGTGGTTATGAGGGCAACTTCCAAAGATTTTGTCAATTGGACAAAAGATCCTCTCTGGCGCCTGAGCGGTCCAGAATTCGGCCTTGCAAAGGATGACTTCCGCGACCCTCAGATCTTCGAGGATACAGACGGCTACCACATGGTTATCTCCAGCAACCTCTGTTTTGCGCATTTCAAGTCGCAGAACATGAAGGACTGGACCTATGAAGGCAGGTTCAATATGATTTGGGACCGTATGCTTGAGTGCCCTGACGTATTCAAAATGGGTAACTGGTGGTACCTTGTATATAGCGAGGCCTACAAGGACAGCTGGAGCCGCAAGGTTAAGTACATGATGGCAGACAGCTTCGAGAACCTCATGCGCTGCTTTGACGATCCAGGTGCACACTGGCCAAAGGACGACAAGGAGGGTGTGCTTGATTCACGTGCCTTCTATGCTGCCAAGACTGCCGCTAAAGGTGATGACCGCTACATCTGGGGCTGGTGTCCATATCGCAGCGGTGTCACTTACCACGACAAGAATATCAATGTCGGTGCCGGCAAAGGCAACGAGCCTAACTGGAGCGGTGCCCTGGTATGCCACAAACTTATCCAGCACGAAAATGGTACACTCACAGTGGGCGAGGTTCCTGCAATGGAGGCTAAATACTCTCAGAAGCGTCAGGTGAAGGTAATGGACAGCGTGAACTACGAGAACGGCACCATCTCAGGCGATGGTTATGTCCTCTTCAACCGCCTCGGCACTCACAACCACATCAGCTTCACTGCCAAGACAGCAGGCGACGGCGACTGGATTGGAGTATCATTTTGCCGCGGCTCAGATGCTGACAGATATTACAGTCTGCTTCTTGCCCCAGAGTGGGAAAACGGACGCCGCAAGATCAATCTTGAGCAGGAGGGTCCGAATGGAGACGGATTCATAGAGGCAGCTGACGGTTACATCTTCCCACGTCCTTCAGATAATGTATACAATATTGATATCTACACCGACAACTCTGTAGTTACAATGTATGTGAATGGTGATTACGGCTTCACAGCCCGCATCTACGGCATCTACAAGAACTGCTGGAGTATTAACTCCCGCGCCGGTGGAAAGGTTGAGATTTCCGATTTGACAGTAAGCGAATATTGATTAAATTTGAACTTAAAGTCAAACAGAAAATGAAAAACATTCTAACCATTGCTCTTTCTCTACTGCTTTCGCTGGGCGTGCAGGCAAGGGATATTGATATCAAATGCCTGGCAGGTGATATCTGCCACGTGCGCGTAAGCTCGGACAACAAGACAAAATATGTCCTGCTGCCTGTGGAGGAATCTGCAAAAGAGGCCGAGGTGGAGGTTATTGTGAACAACAACCGTGTGCGTACCCTTTGGATACGCCTGGCTCTCAGCCATATAGATTATTATGTACCTTTTGCCCTGGAGGACTTCCAGGGCAGCGAGGTACTGCTGCAGATTCACGTTCCGTCGGTTCCTATCACCCTAAGCAACCGCGGCTGGGTGGGATCGGACCTCTGCGTGAACAATATACGCCTTTCAGACAGCCTGGATTTCTCTTCGGAGACAAGTGAGCGTCCCGCATATCACCACACTCCGGAGTACGGCTGGATGAACGACCCTAACGGCATGTTCTACAAGGACGGCGAGTGGCACCTGTACTATCAGTGGGGCCCTTACGGCTTGGTATGGAACAACATGACCTGGGGCCATTCCGTTTCCAAGGATCTGGTTCACTGGGAGCATCGTCATGCCGCAATAGAGGCCGATGCCCTTGGTGCTGTGTTCTCTGGTTCCTGCGTTGTGGACCACAACAACAGCTGCGGCTTCGGCAAGGATGCCGTGATTGCTATGTACACCATGGACGGTGCGGTTCAGAGCCAGAATCTGGCCTACTCTCTGGACGGAGGCAACACTTTCACAAAATATGAGAAGAATCCTGTGCTTACAGCAGGCATCCCGGATTTCCGCGACCCTAACATGTTCTGGAACGAGGAAACAGGCAGGTGGAACCTTGTTCTTGCCTGTGGCCAGCAGATGCAGTTCTATTCTTCACCGGACCTCAAGGAATGGAAGGAAGAGGGCAAATTCGGCAAGCTTTACGGCGCACATGGCGGCGTATGGGAGTGTCCGGACCTTTTCTGCCTTCCAACACCAGACGGAAAAGGCAAGAAGTGGGTGCTGCTTTGCAACATCAACCCGGGCGGAATCATGGGTGGAAGTGCAACCCAGTATTTCATAGGCGACTTCGACGGCCACCAGTTCATTCCTGACGATCCGGACCGCTATACCGGCGGAAGGGCTCTGTGGATGGACTATGGAAAAGACCATTATGCAACAGTAAGCTTCTCTGATGCTCCGGACGGACGCCGTACCGTGATTGCATGGATGAGCAACTGGGAGTATGCCGACAAAGTTCCTGCAATTGACTATCGCAGCTCCAATTCCATTGCCCGCGACGTATTCCTGTACAAAGGTGCCGACGGCCTGCTTTACATGGGATCCCGTCCTGCACCGGAGTATGACAAGGCCGGCCTGGACAAGACTTTCGCAGTTAACGGTTCGGCACAATGGGTTCTGAGCAACAGTGAGAAGGAAGCAGTCGTAATCACTTATGACGCGAAGGCCATGACTCTTTCCGTAGACCGTACGGAGAGCGGAGATGTAAGCTTCAAGCATACCTTCCCTGCAGTTACCACAGCCCCTCTTCACAAGAAACTCACTTCTCTGAGGATTTTTGTGGATCTTAACTCTGTTGAGGTCTTCGGTAACAACGGCGAGGTGGTGCTCACAAACCTTGTGTTCCCATCGGCACCTCTGTCCAATATTAAAACTATGAAATATGAAAAATAGCAAGATAGCAATCATCTCGGTAATGTTCTGCTTCTTTGCCATGGGCTTTGTAGACCTCGTTGGCATTGCAAGCAACTATGTGAAGGAAGACCTTCAGCTTAGCGACTCGGTTGCAAACATTTTCCCATCCCTGGTATTCTTCTGGTTCCTTCTTTTCAGCATCCCAACAGGAATGCTCATGAACAAGATAGGCAGAAAGAAAACCGTGCTTGTATCCCTTATTGTAACAATACTCTCGCTTGCGCTTCCGCTCTTCGGGGAGAATTTCGCAATAATGCTTATCGCATTCTCTCTGCTGGGCATAGGTAACGCAATCATGCAGACATCCCTCAATCCTCTTGTTACAACCGTTATGCAGGGCGGCAATCTTGCCTCAACCCTCACTTTCGGCCAGTTCATCAAGGCTATTGCGTCTTTCCTTGCACCATACCTTGCAATGTGGGGCGCCACCGCTGCAATCCCAAGCTTCGGCCTGGACTGGAGAGTACTGTTTGCAATCTACTTCCTTATAGGTATCGTTGCCACCCTCATTCTCTGGGGAACAAAGATAGAAGAGCAGCCTATAGAGGGCAAGGCTTCCGGTTTCGTGGATTGCCTGAAACTTCTGGGCCAGCCTGTTGTCCTGCTGTCCTTCCTTGGCATCATGTGCCATGTGGGCATTGACGTGGGCACCAACACAACTGCTCCGAAGCTTCTCATAGAGCGCCTTGGCATGACACTGAACGAGGCTGCCTTCGCCACATCACTCTATTTCATCTTCAGGACCCTGGGCTGTTTCACCGGTTCTTTCTTCCTGAGGGTGCTTAAGACACGCACTTTCTTTGTCATTTCCGTTGTGATGATGGCTCTCAGCATGTGTGGAATGTGGTTCGGTGCCGACAAATGGATGCTTTATGCAGCAATCGCCCTTGTAGGCTATGGCAACAGCAACATCTTCTCCATCTGCTTCGCAAATGCCCTGCAGAGCGTTCCTTCAAAGCAGAACGAAGTGAGCGGTCTTATGATCATGGGCCTTTTCGGCGGTACAATCTTCCCTCTGCTTATGGGTTTCGCATCCGATGCAATGGGCCAGATAGGTGCCGTTCTTGTGATGGCCGTTGGTGTTGCATATCTCTTCACCTACACAAGAAAGCTCTAGAATCTGTCACAATCAACAAAAAAGCCACTCTTTTTCGAGTGGCTTTTTTGTTGATTTGTGTTTTGCGTGATTACCATATCACAACACGCTCGCTTTCAGGACGGAACATCTTGTCCCCCTCTTTGATGCCGAAGGCCTGGAAGAAGGTCTCAAGATTGCGAAGGCTTGCATTCACACGGTTCTCGCCAAGGCTGTGAACATCGGTGAGAGTACGGCGCTCGCACTCTTTGTCTGTGATGTTCTGTCCCCAGAGAGTGGCGTATGCGATGTAGAAGCGCTGCTCCGGAGTGAAGCCGTCGATATCGGCAGGACGTTTGCCGTTGAAAGAGTTCTCCATTGCTGTGTATGCGATGCGAAGACCGCCCTGGTCTGCAATGTTCTCGCCCAGGGTTGCCGCACCGTTTGCGAACAGGCCCGGAAGAATCTCAATCTGGTTGAACTGCTCCACAAGAACGTCGGTCTTAGCCTTGAATGCCTCTGCATCGGCCTCTGTCCACCAGTTGTTCATGTTGCCCTCTTTGTCGAAGAGACGTCCCTGGTCGTCGAAGCCGTGGGTCATCTCGTGGCTGATTACAACGCCTATGGCACCATCGTTCACAGCGTCGTCTGCGTCTGAATTGTAGAACGGAGGCTGAAGGATGCCGGCAGGGAAGCAGATCTCGTTGGTTGTAGGGTTGTAGTATGCGTTGACGGTCTGCGGAGTCATGTGCCATTTTGCACGGTCCACCTCTTTGCCCAGCTCAGAGAGATTGTCCAGGCTGTACCATTTCGAGGCCTCGCGCAGGTTCTCGTAATAGCTCTTTGAAGGGTCTACGTCAAGGGTGGAGTAGTCTTTCCAGGTGTCCGGATAACCAATCTTCACTGTGAAGGCTGCAAGTTTCTCCTGGGCTTTTGCCTTGGTATCGTCGCTCATCCAATCCAGGGCTGCAACGTGCTGGCCAAGGGCTGTCTGGATGTTCTTCACAATCTGC
This sequence comes from Bacteroidales bacterium, assembly GCA_024401715.1. GTDB lineage: Bacteria > Bacteroidota > Bacteroidia > Bacteroidales > UBA932 > Cryptobacteroides. The sequence goes on along the minus strand of JAKSKO010000004.1, from coordinate 41,570 downwards.
AGCATTCTCTCCTTGTCTTTCTTAGGGAAGTACTTTGCAACATACATTTCGCCCACAGCTTCGCCAAGAAGGCCGTTAGGCACTGCCATTGCGCGTTTCCAGCGTGGTCTAGGCTCCTGTGTGCCGGCCATCTGGCGTGAATAGAAATCGAAGCTTGCTGCATAGAAATCGTCTGAAACCTTGCCGCATGCACCGCCAAGAACCTTGGCCATGAGGTAGTGCTTCAGGACATCGGCAGAAGTGCTGCCAAGAATTTTGTTGAGGCTCTCGAAATATGAAAGTTGCTCAACGATGATCTTCTCCTGTGCGGGAACGCCCATCTCGGCGCAGTATTTGTCGAAGTACAGGTTAGGGAATTTCTCCACAATCTGCTGTGTGCTCATAGGGTTGTACTGTGCCGCAACGTCGCGCTGCTGAATCATGGACCAGTATGGAACCGCAATTGCCATCTCCACTGCATATGCGTCAGCTGCAATCTGTGCTGCATCCTGATATCCTGCAAGTGTGAAGATGTTCTGCAGATATGCCTTGAATCCCTGGCGCAGCGCCTCGTGCTCCGGATTCAGATAGTAATCGCGGTTGCGCATGCTGAGGCCGCTCTGGCTAAGGTAAAGAATCTGGTTGTTGCTGTCCATCATGTCGGTTGAAACGCCCGCACCGTAAACGCTGCCGTTGCCGTACATGTCTTCACGTGCCGATGCTACCACGAACTCTTCCACGCTGCTTATCTGCTCCAGCGCCTGGAGGTATGGGAGGACAGGGGCGATGCCCTCTGCATTCAGACGTGCCGAATCCAGGCCCATCTTGTAGAGGTCTGCGATTTTCTGCTCTACGGATCCTTTCTTTGCCTTGCTGCCTGCCAGACCCTTGAAAAGCTCGTTCAGGCGGATTTCATTGTTCTCTGCAAGCACGTCAAAGCTGCCGTAACGTGAATACTCCGCTTTCAGAGGGTGTGCCTCACGCCAGCCTTTTGTTGCATAGTCATAGAAATTCTCACCCGGAGCAACACTTGGGTCCATGTTGGCCAGGTCTATTCCGGGAACAACTTCGTGTTCCTGATTTTTGCAGCCTGAAGCAAGTGCCAGGGCTGCGGGAAGGATGATTCCCATGGTTAATACTTTAAAGTTCATCTCTAATTATTGTTATAAGGTTATTTTTCACCGAATAAGACCGCAAAGATACAATTTTTAGTATATTTGTTTATAAGATATACTAAAGAAATGAACACTTTAAGCAACGGAAAAATAAGCATCGCTGTGAAAGATCACGGTGCGGAGCTTTGCTCCATCAAGTGTGGTGAAAGGGAATATCTGTGGCAGGCCGACCCCGAATTCTGGGCAAGGCATTCCCCGGTCCTTTTCCCTATAGTGGGAAGCGTGTGGAACAAGGAGTATCGCAGTCACGGCAAGGTATTCAATATGGGCCAGCACGGTTTTGCCCGTGACATGGATTTCACCCTTGTAAGCAAAACGGAAAACGAGATATGGTACAGGCTCCAAAGCAGCGAGGAGACTCTGGAGAAATATCCGTACCAGTTCATCCTGGAGATAGGTTACCGTATTGAAAACCGCAAGGTGCAGGTTATCTGGCGTGTTACCAATCCGGCCGATGCATCACAGCAGGGTGCAGGCGGAGCGGGGGAGGACCTTTACTTCCAGATTGGCGCACATCCGGCCTTCCATTGGCCGCTGCTTTCAAACGAGGCCATTGCCGGAGGCACTGCAGCAATGAAAGAGGTCCTTGCGCAGAACTGCCAGCGCGGCTATTTCAAGCTTGGCCTTGCCAAGACCGGTGCCGCCAGTGAAGGCGCGGTTGAAGGCCTGCGCAAATCCGTTATCGGCGCGGCGGGCTGTTTCGATCCCGCGCTAGGCTGTGAGCAGAAACTGCAGGACGGCTGCTATGTTGCCCTGGATACCGAAGTCTTTGCAAAGGATGCCCTTGTGTTTGAAGACTCCCAGGTGAATGCTGTTACGCTTTGCGATCAGGAAAAGAACCCATATCTCACCATACGTTATGATGCCCCTGTAATCGGCCTTTGGTCGCCTCCGGGCAAGAACGCTCCGTTCGTATGCATAGAGCCATGGTATGGCCGTGCGGACAGCTGCAACTACAGCGGCCTGTACGAAGACAAGCCATGGATAAATCGCCTGCCTGCAGGAGAAAGCTTTGAAGGCGGTTACACTATAGAGTTAGAGTAGCTTTTTACAGATTGATAAAAAGGCGTGAGGTTTTGCCCTTGGAAACGGTGCATATTGCATAGGAAGGGTTCCTCGCGCCTTCTTTCAGTGCATCAAGGGTGACGTACTGCACTCCTCTGAATTCGTGTTCTTCCCTCACGTGGCGGTGCCCGCTAAGTACCAGATTCACTCCCGCATCGGCATAAATGCTCATCAGCCTGTGTGTTTCCTCCAGGCTGTAGTTGTCTGTCACGCCCTGCTGGAAATCGGTCATGAACATATGGGTGTGTGTGAATACAATGATGTTGCGGTATTTCCCCTTCGCACCGGCAAGAAATGCATCCAGCCAGTTTATCTGTTTGGCCCCAAGGCTTCCGCTTGCAGAATCCAGGGCTATGTATAGGTCTTTTCCCTCCGACAGCGTTTCAACCTCGAACCAGTAGGTGCTGCTCTTATAGAATTTCACAAAATCCTCCCACATCCCGAACATCAGATCGTGATTGCCGGCGCAGACATACATGTAGTGGTCCTGGTTTCGCAGCTGGATTGTGTGTTCCATGAAAGTGGGGTAGTATTTCTCCGAAATCATGTCTCCAAGGCAAATGACGAAAGGTGCCGCCTGTGAATCGGCCAGATAATCGGCCACGAACCTGTCCAGATTTGCGGTGCTTGTGGTTATGTGCGAATCTCCGAAAGTATAGAAGCGGTATTCGTTGGATTCAAGCTTCAGGCATTTGCCGTGCATCGGGCCGAAATTGTTTATGGATTCTTCAAAACGACGGTCCGGTACCGGGCTCTGCGCCCATATCATTCCTAATACGTCTATATCGGAGCAGGAAGATGCTGCCGCAAGCATCAGTACGGACAATATGTATTTAAGTGTATTTCTCATGGATCAGAACATGTAGGAAAGACCGGCTTTGACGCGTGCTCCGTTAAAGACGGCCATCTGGTGAAACATTCCTGAAGGCTTCAGATCCAGGCTAAGCTCTATCCTCAGGTGATTTGTGACAGAATATTTTCCCTCTATCATGTAGTGAAGTGCATTAATCCTTTCGAATTCATAATCGTTGAAGTTCCCGATACCAAGGGCGATGTTCCATCTGGAATCTGATGGCATGATGTGGACCATGCAGCGTATGGCGGGAAACCAGCCCTCGCTGAAAGTGCTGCCTTTCTGTCCCGGCTCACGTGATGTGGTGCCGAAAAGCCTGTGGAATGCGCCCACATGCAGGCTTATGAAGCGGAAACGGTATCCGGCCGTGAATGCGTTCACAAGTTCGTAGCTGCGGTATACCCCGTAGTTGCGGAATGCTGTGGTTACATCAATGAAGAATTCTCCCGGCCCCAGGCGGTATTGTGGGCTTAATGTAAGATAGGTGCCGGTGATGTGCCTGCCGCTTTGCTCTATGGACCCCCTCATCTGGAAATATCTGTGTACAGGCAGGTGGAAGCTGATGTCCGCACCTGCGAAATGCCCCATGCTGTTGTTGTAGCCGTAAAGAGCATGTACGCCTATTGTATACACGCTGTCGGCATATCCGTTAAGGTTCAGGGACTTTTCCTCCCCGGCCTTTTTCGCCCCGGCTGCCGGAAGTGCAAGCAGCATGGCTAGGAAAAGACAGGATAGCTTCTTAGAAAAGTCCATAAAGTTCAGAGTCTATTTTGTTCGTGATTTTTTCAAGATCCCCGGGATTGTTTTCATAATCCATTTCGTCCACGTCAAAGATGAGAACGCGTCCCGGGTATTCCGCAATCCATTTTTCGTAAAGCTCGTTCAGATTGCCAAGGTATTCCACGCTAAGTCCCTGCTCATAGTCCCTGCCCCTTTTCTGTATCTTTCTCACAATGCCCTCGATGGAGCTGCGCAGATATATCAGGAGGTCCGGCTGGCTAACCATGCTCATCATCAGGTCGTATAGCTGCATATAGGTTTCATAATCCCTTTGTGACAGGTTGCCCATGTGCAGGTTGTTGGTTACGAAGATGTTCACACCCTCCATAAGTGTGCGGTCCTGAATTATAACCTCGTCCGATTTTGCTATTTCCACCAGGTCCCGGAAGCGTTGGGCAAGAAAATATGTCTCCAGATTGTAGGACCAGCGTTTGATGTCCGAATAGTAGTCTTCCAGATATGGGTTGAAAGTTACCGATTCGTATTTCGCCTTCCATCCGTAGTGTTCCGACAACAAGCGGGTAAGTGTTGTCTTACCCGCTCCGATGTTACCTGCGATACCTATATGCATTGGAATATCAGTACGTTACCAGTTTTTAACGCCTTCCAGATTAAACTTGTTCACAATATTCTTGCCTTCCACTGTGTAGGCGAAGTCCATGCGCTCTGTGTATGCAGCCTCCACCTTGCCGCGCACAACCTTCATTGTGCTGTTAACCATGTGGTTGGCCTCTGTGAAAGGCTCTGGCAGGACGCAGACTGCTGCCGGAAGCCAGCGGTCCGGGAATGCGCCGTATCTGCTGCCGCCCTTGCGGTATGCGTTAATCTCTTCCTGAATCTTGTTCAGAATTGCTGTTGCACCCTCGTCTGTCTTGTGGTCCAGTCCAAGGCCTTTTGCATAGTCCTTAAGGTTCTCACGGTTAGGAACCAGCAGGGCAATGGTGTAAGGGTCCTGGCTGTTGTGAAGAAGAACGTTGTCTATGTATTTGCTGTTCTCCTGCAGGCTCTCCTCAATAAGCTCAGGAGAATATTTCTCACCGTCCTCGCTTATGAGCAGGGATTTGAATCGTCCCACAACGTAGAGGATTGTAGGGTCTTCAGGCCAGATGTAACCCATGTCGCCAGTATGCAGCCAGCCGTCAACAACGGTTTCTGCAGTGGATACAGGATTTTTCCAGTAGCCGGCCATAACATTTTCGCCCTTGATTACAATCTCTCCGCGCTCTCCGTGCGGAAGCTCGTTGCCGTCTGCGTCGCAGATTTTGCATTCCAGAGGAGTTACAATTTTGCCCGATGAACCCATCACATAGCGTTTAGGGCTGTTCGCGCAGATGATAGGGGTTGCCTCCGAAAGGCCGTAGCCCTGATAGATAGGCATGCCTATGGCATAGTAGTAGCGCTGCAGGTCTATGTCCAGAAGCGCTCCGCCGCCAACGAAGAACTGCATGCGTCCGCCCATGCCTTCGCGCAGCTTGCTGAAGATAATCTTGTCGAACAACGCCATAAGAGGCTTTTTCCATGCCTGGCAGATTCCGCCTGCGTTGTAAACCTCTTTATTATAGCTTGTTGCAATCTTCAGGGCGAAGTTGTACAGTTTCTCTATCTTCGGACCTTTCTTCTTGATGCCGGCCTCGAAGTTCTTTTTGAAGTTCTTGCTGATTGCAGGAACTGAGAGCATGATATGCGGCTTCACTTCCTGGATTGCAACAGGGATATTCCTGAGGCTTTCCATAGGGGTGCGTCCCACAGGAACCGTTGCGATGGATGCACCGCAGGACATCATGGTGTAGAAGCCTGCAACGTGTGCGAAACAGTGGTCCAGAGGAAGAACGATAAGCATTACCCAATCCTCTCTTACGCCAATTACAGAGCGTGCCTGCTCTACGTTAGCGGTGTAGTTGCGGTGGGTGAGCAGAATGCCCTTAGGGTCTGCTGTGGTGCCGGAAGTATAGCTGATGTTTGCATAATCGTCCGGGCCCACGGATTTGTATCTCTCCTCCAGCTTCTCCGGAGTATTTGCAAGGAACTGGTCACCCAGGGCAAGAACCTCCTTCATGGTGATTTCATTCTCCTGGTATTCGTCCAGTTCGTCAAATACGATTACCTTCTCCACCTGCGGAACCTGGGCCACAACGGTGCGTATCTTTTTCAGCTGGCCTTTGGACACCATCACGAAGCGGGCGTCGGAATGTCTGATGCGGAAAAGAAGGTCGTTGCTCTCCTCCAGTTTCTGCGAGAGTGGAACGTTTACGCCACCGGCATACAGAATGCCAAGCTCACCTGTAACCCAAAGGTTGCGTCCCTCTGAAAGAAGGGCCACCTTGTCTCCCTTCTGCAATCCCAATGCCATGAGACCGGCAGCGGCGCGGTGGGCTTCCATGCGTGTTTTCTCAAAAGAAGTCTCTATCCACTTTCCGTCAACTTTCTCGCGAAGGAAAGTGTTCTTTGCGAATTTGTGGGTGTAGTGCTCCACAAAATCAATGATGGTTGGTCTGTTATTCATATCGTCGGTAATTTTTATAAAAAATAAATATAGTGAATTTATCTGTAGAAAAGGTCTTTTGTCCTGTTTTCTCTTTCAAACAGCTGCCTCAGCCTGTTTATCAGGGCTGAACTTCTCTTGGAAATATGAGGCCCCATGAATGTGCTGGTATTTGTAAGCAGCACCCAGCAGTCCCCGTCGGTGGAATAATATCTTATTATTGCCGTTGTTCCGCCGAAACTTCCTGTCCTGGTCCATACTCCGGCCTGGCTGCAGTCGTTCCAGCCAAGCGGAAAGGTTGCCTCATCAAAATATTCGGTCATGCGGTCTATGCTCTCCGGGTTCAAGATATCCCTTATACCCCAATGCTTGTCTATGCCGGCAATCATGCGGCACAGCTCTGCGGCTGTCGTGGCCCATGCCCCCGCCCCCTTGAGACCGCTGATATTGTTGGCCCCGTAGCAGCCAGGCACCATGTTCCCGTTACCATGGAAGTCACTTTTGAACTCCGCACCCTGGTGCATGTAATAGCATACCTCGTTTTCCTTCCTGTCCTCCAGACAGTTGCCTGCAATGTGGAAGTTCACACAGTTCATAGGCTTCAGCACGTTCTCCCTCATCCACTGCTCGTAGTCCTGCCCTGTAATTTTCTCAATTATCAGCGAAAGCAGGTAGTATCCGACATTGGAATACATTTGGCTTGTGCCCGGCATGAAGGCAAGACGGCGCCGTAGTGTCCACTCTATGGCCTGCTCTCCGCTGGTGATGCCGGTTTTGAACATCGGATCTCCGTTTTTGCTTGAAAATCCCGCCTGATGGCGCAGGAGATGTTCCACCGTAATGCGTTTTGCCATCGGATCCCTTAACACGCTGCAACAGCTTTCACCCTCCAGTATCCCTTCAGGGCCGAAAACCTTGTCTTCCAGCTTCAGTTTCCCGTCTTCCACAAGTATCATTATGCCTATGGCGGTAACCAGTTTGCTAACCGATGCAATCCTCATTGTCATATTGGGCTGCATTTGTATCTCCGCCTCTTTGTCTGCCCAGCCATAGCCTTTCACATACAGCAGGGAGTCGTGACGCATGACGGCAAGCTGTGCACCGGTGATGCCGTATTTCAGCATATAAGACTTCACCTGTGAATCTATGCGCGGAATTTCAGGGCAACTTCCGTTGTCCAGAACCGAAAGATCCTGTGTGTTCTTATATGATAGCGGTTTCAGGAGAATGTAAAGCAGGGACGCTATCAGCAGCGGCATTCTCATTCCACGAATCCCGCCTTGCGTGCATAATCTATAAGGATGTCGGCACAGGCTTCTATGTCCAGTTCGTCGGTGTTCAGACAGATCTTATAGCTGCTGCTTTCCCCCCAGTTCCCCAGAGTGTAGCCGTTATAGTAGTTTTTTCTGCTGCTTTCCTTGCGCTCTATGATTTTGCGCGCTGTCTTTTCGTCCACCTCAAGCCTCTTTTTGATGCGTTCCACTTTCACCGGCATGGATGCGGTGAGGAATGCGCTCACCAGATTCTTCTCGTTCCTCAGAACATAATCGGCGCATCGGCCCACAATTACACAGGAGCTTTTTGTTGCGATATCCTGGATAGCCTTGCTCTGCATTTCAAACAACATATTGTCGCCCATATAATTGGGTGCGTTGTATGCCTGGGTTGAAAACAGGCGTGACAGGCCGAACAGGTGGTGCTTCTCGTCCCTTTTCTTGAAAATGTCCGGACTGTAGCCGAACTCTTTGGCCGCTTCGGTGAGAAGCTCGTTGTCGTATACGGGAATGCCCAGTTTCCTGCCTATTTCAGCGGCAACTGTCCTTCCTCCTGCGCCGTACTGGCGTCCTATTGTGAAAATTACTCTGCTCATTTCAGATTTTACTGCCAAGAATAGCCGGATCGTCTCCATCTTCCAGCATGTTGAACTTCTTTAGTGTCTGGCGTATCATTATGAAGGTGGCAATGGTGGAGATTGTGTCCGATGCCGGGAAACTAAGCCATATTCCGTTGCCGTCCAGCATCAGCGGAAGCAGGTACAGAAGCGGAATGAGGAACAGCAGCTGGCGGCTGAGGGACAGGAAAATGGATTTGTTCACCATTCCCAGACTCTGGAAGAAGTTGGTGCTTACCATCTGGAACCCTACCAGAGGGAACACCAGGTTCATCAGCCTCAGGCCTTTGCTTGCCAGCGCAAGCAGGTCCGGGTCCGATGTGAAAATGCGGCACATTGCTCCGGGGATGATTTCGCTGCACAGAAAGCCCAGGGTGGTTATGCCCACGGCCCATGCTACGGTAAGGTAGTACACCTTGCGCACGCGGCTGTATTTGCGTGCACCGTAATTGTAACCCGCAATAGGCTGCATGCCCTGGTTGAATCCCATCACAATCATCAGGAAGAGAAAACTTATGCGGTGTATGATGCCGTATGCTCCAATTCCAAGGTCTCCGCTGTATCTTAACATCTGCTGGTTTATGAACAGGTTCACAAGACAGGCGGCGCTGTTCATGAGGAAAGGGCCCATGCCTATGGAAAGGCTGTCTTTGGCAATGCGCCAGTTGAAGCGGAAGATGCCGCTTTCAAAGTGAACGGCGCGTGTGCGGTTGTTGAAAGCCGTCATTATTATGCCCAGGGCAACAGCCTGTGCTATCACGGTTGCTATTGCGGCTCCCTTCACTCCCATGCCGAAGGTGAAGATGAATATAGGGTCCAGCACCGTGTTGAAAATCACCGTGAATATTGTGAGCCCCATGGCGAAGCGCGGATTTCCGCAACTTCTCATCTGGGCGTTGAGGCCGAAATAAAGATGTGTGATGGTGTTTCCGTAAAGAATGATTCGCATATAGTCGGAGGCATACCCTATGGTGTTGTCCGTAGCACCGAAAAAGCGGAGTATGGGGTCCATCCATATCAGGCACAGCGTCATCAGAAGCAGACCCACCACAAGGTTCAGCGTCATTACATTGCCCAGGACCTTGTTTGCACCCTCATAATTCTTCTGGCCCAGAAGTACGGAAAGCAGGGTGGAACCACCCACACCCACAAGCGTGCCGAAGGCTGTTGACAGGTTGATGAGCGGAAAGCACACGCCCATGCTGCTGAGGGCAAGGGGACCTATTCCGTTGCCGATGAAAACACTGTCAACCATATTATACAAAGAAGATGCAGTCATCGCGATAATCGCCGGGACTGCATAATCTTTAAGTAGGGAACTCACCTTCTTGGTGCCCAGTTCTACAGGAATTGCGTTTGACGGGCTCATTTCTAATTGGCAGGTTTGTCTACAATGTCAATCTGGAAAACAAGTGGCGAGTATGCCGGAATCCTTTTTCCCGTACCGGAAGCTCCGTAACCGTGTTCGGAAGTGAAAATTCCCTGTGCGGACTGGAACGGATGCATTTTCCAAAGGGTGTTATAAAAGCCAGGAATCACCGTGCTGCCGTTGAATGTTGTCTGTGAGCTGTCCGCCTTGAAGACTATGGTTGCCGGTTTGTAGGACGATTCCCTTGTTCCAAGGCCCCATTTGATGGCAGTATCCCTGATGTTCGTGTCGAAAACTGTGCCGTTCAGAAGGCGTCCGATATATTCAATGTAAATGGTTGTGTCGGCTTTGAACTTTACGCTGTCCTGGGTGATTACACCCCTTTCCATCTCCCTCATCTTGTCCCTGAAGAAGTAGTATCCTTTCATTCCGGGAATGGTGTCGTTCAAAGGCATGCCCCTTTCGGCCATGTATTTCTCCACAGCTTCCCGCTGAACCGCGTATATGTCTTTTGTCTGTTTCACCAATTCGATGGTGAAGATTATCGGCTTGCCGCTTTTCACCTGGGCAAGGTATTCTCCTTCCGTTTTGTATATCTTTGTGGAATTTGTTATCCAACCCGGGATGATAAGTGTTCTTTTGCCTCCGACCTTCATTCTGGACAGGAGTGTGTCCGTGCTTGCCACAAGTTCCGTGAAACTTGGGTTCTTGCTTGGGAGGTAATAGTCTATTGTTTCTCCGTAATATCCGTATTTGTCGTACGCATTCATCTGCTTTGCGATGTCGGCGGTGTTGTACGATGTGATGCTGTTGTCGTACAGGTTACGGATCACGTGGTTGTAATATATATATACAGAGTCTTTCAACTCCTCTCCGCTTCCCGGAATCTCTTCCAGCACGTATATGCCTTTGGATGTTCTTCTGGCTTCAGGGTAATGGGCATTTACCCATGCGTCATACGCCCTTCTTTCGGAAAGGTTGTCGCTTTCCGAAACTACTTTTGCGCAGGAGGCAAAGCCCAGGGCTATAAGTGATAATACAAGTATTTTCTTCATCTTCATAAGTCTGCAAAGATACTAAAAAATACTCAAAAACTATTCCATAAAAAATTCGTGGGTGCATTTTTCCACGTAATCGGCCACATCCTGCATGTTCTTCACCTCCTGGCCTATGAAAAGACGGCCGCCGGAAGCCTGTTCGTGGCCACCTCCGTTGAAATATCTCATTGCGCAACTGCGTGCCGATATACCCTTTTTGCTGCGCACGGAAACCCTTATCTTTTTGCTGTTCATCTCCCTTTTCAGAAGTATGCTCATTCTTACGCAATCCATTGATAGAGGAATATTTACAAAGCCTTCCGTGTCTCCTTCCCTAATCTTGAAGCGATTCTGGAAACGCCGGTCCAGGATGATGTATGCAACTCCGTCGTCTGTGATCTTCAAAAGACGGTTCAGCACGTAGCCCTGGGCCTGTATGCGCCTTTGCGGATAGCTGAAATACAGGTGCTGCAGAATCTTTTCCCTGTCTGTTCCGGCAGCTATCAGGTCGGCCGCCATCCTGAAGGTTGAGGGAACGGCTGAATTCGCGAAATTGTTCGTGTCTGTGGTCATGCCGGTAAGCAGGGATTCACGGCCGATGCGGCTTATCCTGCTGCAGTCTCCGTCTATTCCCGGCATTTCCATCAGCAGTCTGTATGTGAGTTCGCTGGCGCTGGATGTGCCGGGGTCGCTGTACACGAGGTTGAAGTGTTCCGTGTCCGGACCCACGTGATGGTCTATAAGAATCTTGAAGGTCTCACTTTCCGAAAGGATGCCGCTGAATTCGCCTGCCCTGTCCGGAATGTTGAAGTCCAGGCCGATGAAAAGGTCACAGCCTTCAATCATTTCCAGAATCTGTTCCTCATTTTCTTTGTGCCATATTACAATGTTCTGCCTGAACTCTTCCGGTATCATGAAAGAAAGGCTTTCATTGATCTCCGAAGGCAGGAAAAGCGTGAATTTCTTACCAGTGTCGTGAAGGTATGAGGCAAGGCCCAGGCTGCTGCCCAAAGCGTCTCCGTCGGGGTTGATATGGGTGAACAGGGCAATGTGCCCGGATGATTGAATGTGGCTATGCATCTTAATTGTGTTTTTTCGAAAGCAAATTTAGAAATTATATTGCATATCAAGAATGAAATTTTTATATTTGCCGTGATAGATGATATCTGAAGAAAAATAAAAATTACAATATGAAACCTATTTACAAAATTCTTACTTGGTGTGTTTTTCCACTGATTATTGTGGCACTTTCATGGCTTATCGTTGTGAATGTATCCAAACCAGTTAAGTTCAACAAAGAAAAAGCCCGTCGTGAGGCTGTTGCCGTTCAGCGTCACAAAGACATCCGTACACTTCAGACAGCTTTCAAGACAGAGACCGGTCACTACACAGACTCTTTCGACACTCTGAAGACTTTCTACAATGAAGGTACAATTGAGATTGACCTCATGATCGGTTCTCAGGACGACTCTATCGCAGTTGCCAACACAAAAGCCCTCAAGAAGAAAAATCCAAAGATCACTCCAGCCCAGATGTTGGAGCTTGCAATGTCAGGCGAGCGTCTGGTGTTCGTTCATAAAACTGCAATGCCTGTTAAGGATACCCTTTTCCACAACCGTCCGGATTTCAGTGTAGACTCTATCTTTATGATTCCTTTCTGCGGCAAGCCGGTTATCATGGAAAGCGTTATGAAACAGGTTTCAGGTGTGCCAGTTCCTCTTTTCCAGGCTTGTATGCCTTACCGCGCACTCCTTTGCGGCATGGACAACCAGCTTCGTATCAATCTTGATGCAATGCGTATGGACCTCGGTCACTATCCTGGCCTCCAGGTTGGTAGCGTAGAGCAGCCAAACAACAACGCGGGTAACTGGGAGTAATGAAGCCTAAATTCACTTTAGTGCCTTCGGAATACTTCAATCCCGAATCCGCAGGTGATTTTCTTTCTAAAGTGGTTCTCCTTGAAGAAGGAGAGCCTCTTTCTTTTCTTGATATTCCGGGATATGACGCAGTGCTTCTCTATGCCGGGGAGCAGAGGCCCTTTGTGTATGATATGCTGCTGTCTCTTTGCAAGATAAGGGAGCATTACAAGATACTTGCATCCCATAGGGATGGCTACCTCTATATTGTAATAGCGCAGGGGGAAAGCCTTATGTTCTGCAATGCGTTCCAGGCTGCAGATTTCACCACGGCGCAGTATTTCATATTCCATACACTTCAGAAATTGCAGCTGAATCCTCAGGTATCCAGCCTGTACTTCATGGAAGAACTTGCACAAGAGCAGCTTGTTTCTTTGTTCCGCTACTTTAAAAACGTGGAGGTTCTGCGATGAGGATCATAGGAGGAAGTCTCAAGGGAAAGGCAGTTGCCCCTCCGAAAGGCTACAAGGCACGTCCAACCACGGATTTTGCCAAGGAGGGTCTTTTCAATATTCTGGACAACGAATATGAGTTCCAGGATCTGGTAATCCTGGACCTTTTCGGCGGAACAGGTTCCATTGGTTTTGAATTCGCCTCCAGGGGAGCTTCCATCGTGGATTGCATAGAGATGAACCCGGACAATGTGGATTTCATACGCAAGAGCGCAAAGGCCCTGGGCGTGAAGAACCACAATACTGTCCACTGCAATGTGTTTGATTTCCTTGAACTCTGCACCAGGAAATACGATATCATTTTTGCAGATCCTCCTTATGCATTGGAACACCTTGATTCGCTTCCGGACAAGGTGATGTCAAAGGATATACTGCATCCGGAGTGTTACTTCATACTGGAACACGGTGATGATTACTGTTTCAAAGATCATCCCTGTTTTGTGAAGGAACGACGTTACGGTAATGTGCATTTCTCTTTTTTCACAAAGAAATAATTTTTATATTTGCTTTGCAAATGCGGTAATAGCTCAGTTGGTAGAGCGTTGGCTTCCCAAGCCGAAGGTCACGGGTTCGAACCCCGCTTACCGCTCCATTTATTATGCCAGGAAAACTTTACATAGTTCCCACTCCTATAGGCAATCTGGATGACATGACATTCAGGGCAGTGGAGGTGTTGAAAACGGTGGATCTTATTCTGGCAGAGGATACGAGGACTTCGTCCGTACTCCTGAAGCATTTCGATATTCACAAACCTCTTCAGAGCCATCACAAGTTCAACGAGCATCAGAAGGTTGCCCTTGTAAGGGACAGGATTATGGCAGGGGAGAGCGTGGCTCTTATTAGTGATGCCGGAACCCCGGGTATATCGGACCCCGGTTTTCTGCTTGTGAGAGAGTGCGTTGCGGCCGATATCGATGTGCAGACCCTTCCGGGAGCTACGGCCCTTATTCCTGCACTTGTAGACAGTGGCTTCCCTTGCGACAAATTCTGTTTCGAGGGTTTTCTTCCGCAGAAGAAAGGCCGCCAGACCCTGCTCCAGGGCCTTGCGCAAGAACACAGGACAATGATATTCTATGAGTCTCCGTTCCGCCTTGTAAAGACATTGAACCAGATGGCAGAGCATTTCGGTGCAGACAGAGAGTGCGCCGTTGCCCGCGAAATATCCAAAAAATTTGAACAGGTGGTCCGCGGTACCCTTACCGATGTGGCCGCACATTTTACCGCCAACGAACCTAAAGGAGAGATAGTTATAGTCGTTAAAGGTTCGTAAATGAAAAAGATCTCATCCTCCTTTGCTGCCGGCGCAATTGCGCTGGTGTTTGCCGTTTTGGGCTATCAGACAGCCCTTCTTGTGCAGTATCAATCCATCAGGAATTCTGAAACCGCCCAGAGCGCAGTCGTGCCTGAAAAGGAGCCTGCGGAAAGCCCCGGGGCAGAAGCCGGGCCCAAGTCGCCGTCCGGAAATTCCTATGCCAAGAATTCCGTTGCAAAGAACTCTGCGGCCGGCAAGTCTTCTGCGAAAAAGCCAGCAGCAAGTTCTGCAGCCAGGAAGGAGGCTTCTACGGTGGCGGCCGCGCCTGCTGCAAAGGCCCCGGAAGCCCCGGCAGAACCCACGAAGCAAGCCCTAGAAGCCCCGGCAAAGCCTGCAAAGCAGGCCTCAAACCATCCCCTAAAAGCCTACAGACTGGATATCAATGCCGCAGATTCGGCAGATTTCGACATGCTGCCGGGCATAGGCCCGTATTTCGCCAGGAAAATGGTGGAGTACAGGGAGCAGCTTGGAGGCTACAGCTTCCCGGAGCAGCTTATGGACATCTACCGTTTCGATGAGGAACGCTACAATAAGATAAAGGATCTCATAAGTCTGGAAAGTCCCTCTACTCCCTTTCCTCTGTGGACTGCATCGGCCGATTCCCTGCGCCTGCATCCATACATACGCACAGCTTCCACCGCGCGCAGCATAGTGTTTTTCCGCAAGCATAACCCGCCGGAGAAATGCACTGTCCAGGAGTTGGAGAAGGCGGGTATCATATCGGCCGAGATAGCGGCAAAATTGGCCCGATGCAATATTGAATTCCGTTGATTTTTCTTATATTTGTTTGAACAACGAAACTTGATTGCAATGTATTTGGAGAATAGCAAACACACGGGATCCATAGAGGTAATTTGCGGAAGCATGTTTTCCGGTAAGACAGAGGAACTTATCCGCAGGCTGCGCAGGGCGAAATTCGCCAATATGAATGTGAAGATATTCAAGCCCTGCATCGATGTGCGCTATTCTGAAGATCTTGTAGTTTCCCACGATGCCCACAGTATTGAAAGCACCCCTATAAAGGACGCTGCCGATATGCTATGCTGCCTGAATGACGGCACCCAGGTGGTGGGTGTGGATGAGGCCCAGTTCTTTGGAGATAATCTGGTGGATGTTGCCAACACCCTTGCTGACCATGGCATACGCGTTGTGTGCGCCGGTCTGGATATGGACTTCCTTGGCAAACCGTTCAATCCCATGCCGGCACTCATGGCCGTTGCAGAGGATGTGCAGAAAGTACATGCAATTTGTGTGCGTTGCGGTTCACCTGCCGGCTATTCTCACCGCCTAAGCAAGAGCGAAGACCTTGTGGTCCTGGGCGAGAAAGACGTATATGAGCCTCTCTGCCGTCAGTGCTACAAAGAGGCTCTGAAGAAATAGTACCTTTAGAGCTGTTTAATCTAGTCTTGTTACTTGCTCAGTTTGGCGATCATGGCGTCACCGAGGGCGGATTTGCGTTTGATGTGGTCCAGGACTTCCTGTACGAATGGGTTTTCGTCAAAGGTGCCGCCGCGGACATTGGCAAAGTCTTCGTCACGGCGGTTCTTGTCTCCGTCGGCGCCGAAACTTGTCATGGCACTTAGTGCGAATTCTTTGCGTGCATCATCATAGATGAGTTTGTCCAGGCCCACAACGGCGTTTTTCCATTGTTTGATGATATCTATGGCCTGCTTGCGTGTGATATTTGCGGGGTCTATGCCGAAGAAGCGCTTGATTGCGTCATATGCCCAGGTCCACTCATAGCTGTAATAGTTGCTGTGAATGCAGGCAAAGGCCTTCGATAAGGATTTTGTATCGGCAATACTGCCGTTTTCGATACCGTTGCAGATCTGGTCTATTGAACTTGCCGGGGCGATGAGGCCGGAAATATCCACCCATTTGCCGCTGCCTGTGCTGCTGTCCGGACGCAATGCCTTCTGCAGGTCTTCATCGCTGTGAATGCTGCAGTTTTCTATGCGTGAGATAAGGGAGTTGCCAAGGAATTTGGTAATTGCGGTTTCGTAGTAGTGTATGCCTTTGAAAAGGGCTGCGTTGCGTATTATGGCCTTTTTGTAATAGTAGTTGTCTGCACGGTGGCCCGATGCCTCACGCAGCTTTTCAAGAATCTCTATGCCGGCAAACATCTTCTGTATTGTATATGGGCTAAGGAGGTTGAAATTGATCTGGTCCAATCTGTTGGGGTCTTTACGTTTGTCCCTCTTGGGCCATTTCTTGGCGTCACGTATGGTGCCCACGGATTTCAGGTTCACGCCCGGAACTATGTAGGAGATGCCCTGCTGCTCTATGAGGTAAGAGAAAGGCAGATCTGTACTGTCCAGGTTGTTCACATGACGTCCCATCACAAGGGAGAAAGCGCCTATCTTGGCAGGCCACAGGATGTATGAATCCGACGTGGTCTTTGCTCCCCTTTCCATGATGCCCTGATGTATAGGCCCCAGCTTGTACATGTGGTTACTCTGGTTGGAGCCCGATCCCGCGTTCATGAAAGAGAACATGCCAGCGATAAGAAGGGTGGACTTGTGGTGGGTTACGGTATAAGGACCGGCAAACAGTGCGCAGGCCTCGCCGTTTTCCTCCTGACAGTTGCTGAAAAAGAGGGAGTCGCTGGCGCTGTAGGCATGGCCCAGCATGCAGGCCTGGCCCACGAAGCAGCGTGTGAGAATCACTCCGTCGCTAACCTCGCTGCCTGTGCTTATTATGAAATCATCGGCAATTACGTTCATGCCGATGTGGGTTGGCGCCTCCTTGCAGGAATTGATGCTGCCGTTGCAAAGGCGTGATGCACCCTTGATGCGGGCATAGTCACCGATTTTTACGTTATGAATCTGCTTTACGTCTATGATTTCCACGTTGCTTCCCACTGTTCCCATCTCGGAACTTACGCTTGCAACGTATTTTGCTGTGATTGCTTTCAGCTTCTCCACCATTGCCGGCATATGCCTGTAGAGGCACATGATGTAGGCCTCGTGTGAAGACAGATTGTCGTGGATAAGAACCTCTCGTCCTCCGGTTTCGTTCATCACGTCCACAGATACGCCGTTGCCGAAGGCGCTGGTGCCGGTTGTAATGATTTCAGTTACATTTTCAATGCAGGATGCGTCTCCGATGACGTAGTTTGCAATGTAGCTGCCCACGTTCTCTATAAGACAGTCGTCACCCACAACAACGTTGTGAAGTGTTGCGTGATAGATGCCGCTGTGCTTCTGCAAGCCGCCTGCCAATGTGAAACTTTTGTTGAAAGAGCCCAGCCTGATGTGGCCGGAGAAATTGGAATTTCTTACGTATCGGGGGTTGAAGTCTTCCGATACTTCAATTAGTGACCAGTCGTCACAACGGCACAACTGTGCCTCAAGGGCGGAAATCTGTTCCGCCGTCAATTTGCTGTAGGTCTTCATTTTTTCCGTGTAATATTTCTGAAACAACCTTATGTACCGAATCGTAGCCGTAGCCGCGAGACAGCGCAAATTTAAGCAATTTTATTTTAACCTGCGGGTCTTCTTTCAATATTTTGTATTTCGCCTCAAGGGATTTCCGCATTTTTTCATCGGCCTTGCCGGAATCTATCTCCTGCATGGCCTCGCTTATGATGTCTCTGGAAATTCCTTTGCCGGAAAGCATATACCTTATCTTGGACGGGCCCCAGCCG
This sequence comes from Bacteroidales bacterium, assembly GCA_024401715.1. Taxonomy (GTDB): domain Bacteria; phylum Bacteroidota; class Bacteroidia; order Bacteroidales; family UBA932; genus Cryptobacteroides. The sequence goes on along the minus strand of JAKSKO010000004.1, from coordinate 23,613 downwards.
TTTATTACGGCCCTGTCCCTGGCATAGGCAGCGGCAAAGCGGAGATCGGAAAGAAAGCCCTCCTCTTTCAGCATATCCACCATGGATTGTGCCCGGGAGCCGTCCTCCGTGCGCTTCAGGGCCTTGTCGTAGATGTCCCTGCTGCAATACTCGCGTGCCGAGCACAGTTTGCGCAGGTAGTCCAGCGTATGTTTGTCCTTCTCTTCCATCAGAACAGACAGCCTATTGATATGTTGGCTCCGAAGCCTTTATATCTGTTGTAAAGTCTTGAATTGGACCAGTCCAGACCCACCTTTACAGGGCCTATGATGGTTTCCACTGCGTATTCCACGCCAATGCCCAGATCAAGGTGGTTCTTGAAGAAATCCTCTTTGACGTATGGCCCCCACAGCTTATCGGCCGAAAATACAAGGTTCGTCTGCAGTGTTATGTAGTTCTTCGGGAACAGCGTGAAGCGGAAGTCATGTGCCATAAGCAGCATCATGTCGTTCACCGCATGCAGGTTGTTGATGCCGGTGAATGTCATCTGCTGCGGCAGATATCTGGACGGAATGCGGCCTCCTATGACGTTAAGGGCATAAAGCGGGATGTTTTCATGGTCTTTTGAAAACAGCAGCCTGGTTGCCAGGGAAGGCAGGTAGGTGAAGAAGGAAGAAGATACTGCCGCCCTGAATTTGAAAGCAAGGGCGTGGTAGTTGAAGTTCCTGAAGTCTTCTCCCCGCTTCAGACTGGCCTTGAACTGCCAGTCATAGTCCAGGTTCATTGCATAGCCGCCTGTAGGGAAGTAGTAGCTGCCCTCCATCTTATCCATTCCGGCGTTCAGGAAGAGGCCCAGATAGTCTGTGGGGTTGGCCCATAGGCCGTCCTGGGCAAGCCTTCTGTCGAAATTGTGCGGATTCCTCTTTTCGTTGTTAACCAGTGGATTATAGTTCAGAATCTTCACGTATTTGTTGCGAACACCTCCGCGAAGGTCGAATACAGACCAGTGCAGGTCTGAAATCGTGGCTTCCTGTGTGGTGTAGAAGAAGTCCATGCTGAAAGGACTGTCCGAATAGGACATCAGATGAGTATTCGTATAGCCCAGTTCCACAGCAACTCCAAGCATCGGCGCGTTTGGATGGTCATAGAAATATTCGAAGCGGAAGTTCGGGTTCGCAGCCAGCTTCAGGTTGAAGTCATAGCTGGAGCCGTATAGGCTGTGGGAGTTTATCTCCAGGTTCACAAAGGCCGATACAAGTTCTTCGGAATCGAAACGTCCGCCAAGGCCGAACTGGTTCACCGGTCCCTTGCGGCAATCCATTACGATATTGTACATGTCCTTCTTGCCTTCACTGCCGGGGATACGGTACTGTATGTTGTGGAAGGAATTGAAGGCATACATCTGCTGCACGCTGTTGTCCAGTTCCTCTCGCCCCACCATCTGGCCGCTTTTGAAATGCATTTTCCTAAGCAGAATCTTTTCCTCCTGATCGTTGATTCCTTTGAAATGTATGCTGTCTACGTGTATCTTGTCCCTGCTTACGTTTATGGCGGAAGGAGCGTTGTAGCGCACTCCGCCGGAACCGGCTCTATCTTTTACTGCGGCGATTCCGGCGGCATTGGAGGCGGCGGCCTCGTATCCTTTTTCTATTATGGTTTCCACGTTCTCCCTGCTGAAGCTTAGTGCCGTGTAGCCGTCAAGTTCGGGCACTATGTTCACGTCGCCAAGCTTCATGTTCTTTTCCAGGTTCACCTTGTCGCTTAGGTCTATCACCTGGCTTACTACATCCATTACGTTGGCAGTCTCGTTGAAATCCTTGCTTGGGGTGCCCACGGATACGCCAATCACGATATCGGCACCCATGGCGCGGGCGATGTCCACAGGATAGTTATCCTTGAGGCCGCCGTCAATAAGCACCATCTGGTCTTTTCGCAAAGGACTGAATACCACCGGGATGCTCATGGTCGTCCTTAGGGCGTCGTTTATGTTTCCGCTAAGCCAGATGTGTCCGACGCCGCGTATGAGATCTGTTGCAACGCATGCAAAGGGGATAGGGAATTCGGAGAAGTCCATGTCGTTCTGGTACCCCACCGTCATGCTGCTTATAAGATTGCTTACGTTCTGGCCTTTGATATATGCCGATGGCATGGATTTCTGGAATTTACCCTCATTGATGTCGAACGGAATGCGGAGGCGGTATTTTTCACGGTATTCCCTGTCTCTGTAGCTTATGAACTTGTCGGGAATCTTGTCCGACAGCATAACCTCCCAGTCCATTTCCTTAACGATCTCTTCTATCTGGTTCATGGGATAGCCAAGAGCGAAAAGGCTGCCCATGAGGCCGCCCATGCTTGTTCCCACCACAAGGTCCACGGGGATATTCTGCTCTTTGAGGTAGCGCAGCACTCCCACATGGGCAAGGCCTCTGGCCCCGCCTCCGCCAAGCACAAGAGCAACTGTGGGGCGTTCCTTCCTTATTTTGTCCAGCCTGCTGCGGAAGTTGTTCCATGCGGTGCTGTCCTGGAAGGAAAGGTCGTCCCTAAGCTTGAAGTCCTGTGAAATTGCGCCGATGGAAAATGCCAGCATCAGCAGCAATGAGCATACAAACTTTTTCATAATTGACATGTTGGGGAATTATTCCTGTCTGCCCTGATTTTTGTTTTTTCCAGCCAGCATGCCGCAGGCTGCAAGTATGTCCTCTCCGCGGGAGGCGCGCAATGTTGCGGTGATTCCGTTTGCGTTAAGCCTCTGCTTGAACATTTCTATGGCCGCGGTGTTGGAGGTTTCGTACGGGAAGTCCGGTATCTTGTGGAAGCGTATAAGGTTCACGCGGCATTCCAGGCCCTTCAGCATTCTTGCAAGGGCATCGGCATGGCGCTTGCTGTCGTTGTAACCGCTGAACATGGTGTATTCGAAGCTTACGCGGCGCTGGCCGGTGAAGTCGTATTGCTTCAGCAGTGCCACCACGTCCCGGATGTCATATGCGGCCTGGACTGGCATTATCTGCAGCCTTTCTTCTGGGAAAGGGTCGTGCAGGGAGATGGCAATGTGGCATTTGTGGTTGTCCAGCAGGAGTTTAACCTTGGGAAGCACGCCTATGGAGGAAACCGTTATCCTTTTCGGGCTCCAGGCAAAGCCCCAGCTTTCAGTAAGGCACTGAAGCACGCGGCTTAGGGTGTCATAGTTGTCCAGAGGCTCTCCCATGCCCATGAAAACTATGTTTGTGAGCCTGTCGCTTTCCTGGATGGTTATTATCTGGGAAAGTATCTGGGCGGCGTCCAGCTGGCCGTGAAAGCCCTGGCGGCCTGTCATGCAGAACTTGCAGGCCATCTTGCAGCCGGCCTGGCTGCTTACGCAAAGGGTGGCGCGGTCTTCGTCCGGTATCATCACCGCCTCTATGGCGCTGTCTTCGTATCCCTGGCCCACGGGGCAGCTTACGGGGAAGAGGTATTTGCGTGTGCCATCGGCCGATGTTATGAATTCCTGCGGCAGGGTCCAGCCCACCTCGTATTTCTCTGACAGCTTCTCACGGGCGGCCTTGGACAGGTTTGTCATCTGGTCTATGCTGCCCACCTTCTTCACATATAACCACTGGGCAATCTGGCCTGCTGTGAATTTAGGCAAACCTTCCTGCAGCACAAGCTGCTGCAGCTGTTCCAGTGTCATTCCCAAAAGTTTCTGTTTCATACCTACAAAAATACATAAAAATTCTTAACTTTGTTACGTGCAAAAAAGTGGATGATTATTAACATCTAATCAAATTAATTTATGGCTAAAGATTTAGCAAACGAAAACGGTGCAGATCTGCAGGCGGCAAAGCTGAAAGCCCTGCAGGCCACCATGGACAAGATTGAAAAAGATTATGGCAAGGGTACCATCATGAAGTTGGGAGACGCCCCCAAGTGGGACGTTGAAGTTATCCCTTCAGGTTCACTCTCGCTGGACCATGCCCTTGGAATAGGCGGTTATCCGCGTGGCCGAGTGGTGGAGATCTACGGTCCGGAGTCTTCAGGTAAGACAACCCTGGCCATCCATGCAATTGCGGAGGCCCAGAAGAACGGCGGTATTGCAGCCATCATAGATGCAGAGCATGCTTTCGACCGCACTTATGCAAAGAACCTGGGTGTTAACCTGGACACTTTGCTTATCTCGCAGCCGGACAACGGAGAGCAGGCCCTGGAGATTGCAGACAACCTCATCCGCAGCGGCGCCATCGATATCATTGTAATCGACTCTGTTGCAGCCCTCACTCCGAAGGCGGAGATTGAAGGCGAGATGGGAGACAGCAAGATGGGTCTTCAGGCCCGCCTCATGAGCCAGGCAATGCGTAAGCTCACAGGCAATATCTCAAAGACAAATACCTGCTGCATATTCATCAATCAGCTGCGTGAGAAACTTGGCGTTCTCTTCGGCAATCCGGAGACAACCACAGGCGGTAATGCCTTGAAGTTCTACGCTTCTGTTCGTATAGACGTGCGCCGCACCAGCCAGATCAAGGATGGCGAGGAAGCCCTTGGAAACCGCGTGAAAGTGAAGATCGTGAAGAACAAGATGGCACCTCCTTTCAAGAAGGCGGAGTTCGATATCGTTTACGGCGAGGGTATCAGCCATATCGGTGAGATCATAGATCTGGGCACCGAATTCGAGATTATCAAGAAGAGCGGCAGCTGGTTCAGCTATAACGACCAGAAGCTTGCGCAGGGCCGTGAAGCCGTCAAGCAGCTTCTTATGGACAATGCCGAGCTTTGCGACGAAATCGATGCAAAGATACGCGAGGCCATGTCCGCCATGAAGGACTAATCCCCTGCATCCCGGATGCATCAAGCAATAAAAAAGGTGACCTTTGCGGAGGCCACCTTTTTTATGAATGCTTATTTCCTTTTGGCTTTGGAACGTTTCTTCTTGTTCATGTTTGTGCGGACGAACCATGCTATGGCAATGAGGACTACTGCAGCAATCACGATAACTGTGGTGTAGTCTGCATTCTGGCCTTTCACACGGCTCCACATGGAGATGAGCTTCTCTGTATCCTGGCCCCAGTCATGCTCCAGAGCGCAAAGCTCTATTGTGTGGCGGGTAGGGTAGAGTGTTGGGTCTACGCAAACCTCGGTTGCACCAGGGAAGAAGTATGAAACGTCAATAGGGTCGAACTCCTCGTCAATCTGGCTCTCCAGAACGCTGATGTCGCCGTTTGATGAAATGTAGCCGGTCTCCTCCATGTTGCGGATTGCGATGTCCGGACGGCACATGAAGTTGATGAACATTGTTGCAGCGCTGATGTTCTGGGCATATTTAGGGATTACCCAGCCGTCAAACCATACAGTAGAACCCTCCTCAGGCACAACATATTTAAGGTTGAGACCAATCTCCGCACCCTCTTCAATTGCCCATACGGCGTCACCTGCCCAGTTGAGGCTGACCCATGCACGGTCCTGTGCCATCTGGTCTTTGCCGAAATCGGCTTCCCAGCCGCAGATAAGCTCGCGCACCTCCATCAGATATGCCTCCACATCGGCAAGGTCCTTGTCTGTAGGGTTCTGCATAAGCTGATCCAGAGTTACAGTGCCCTCCTGGAGCTCTTTCTGGCGAAGGGTGATGATTACAGGGCCGTAAACGTCGCGCGGTGCATCCTTGATAAGGATTTTGCCGGCGAATTTAGGATTGCGGATAACATCCCATGTTGCAGCCTCCTCGTCGGTAACCTTGTCTGCGTTGTAAAGGATACCTGTTGTGCCCCACATGTAGGCAACAGAATAGTCGTTGGCATCGATATCCGGATTGATCTGACGGAACATGCCCTCGATATATGGACTGCGGTTGTTTACGATATAGTTGATTTCGTCAGGGATGGCGCTGAAATCCAGGGGAAGAAGCAGGCCGCTGTTCAGCATTCGCTCTATGATATAGTCTGAAGGGCATACAACGTCAAAGTCCTCGTGACCTTTCTCAATCTTGGCAAGCATTGCCTCGTTCACGTCAAATGTCTGATACACAACGTGAATCTCCTCGCCAGTCTGCTCCTGATACCACTCCTCGAAATCGGCAATGACATCCTCTCCGATATAATCGGACCAGTTGTAAACTTTAAGGGTTTTGCTGCGGTCACCTTCACATGAGGTGGCAATGAGAATGGCTGCAGCCAGCCATACAAAAAGTTTTTTCATTTTTTATCGGTTCTGTTTCTGCGCCATCTTTGACTGACGCACATTTATAACTACAAGTGCAATTAGAATAATAAGGAAAATTATGGTCATCAACGGACGCAGCTCGGGAGTAAGTCCGCCCTTGCGTGCATCGGTGTAGATGTAGGTGCTGAGAGTATCCAGGCCTATGGTGCCGCGTGTGAAGAATGTAACGGCGAAATCATCAAGGCTCATTGTGAAGGCCAGGATGAAGCCGCTAATCATTCCGGGACGCAGCTGCGGAATCATCACCTTGCGCAGCGCCTGGCCGGGAGTTGCTCCCAGGTCCAGAGCCGCCTCATAGATGTTCGGGTTCATCTGCGAAAGCTTCGGCAGCACGCTAAGCACCACATAAGGGGTGCAGAAGGTGATATGGGCCAAAGTTACGGAAATATAACCCTGGCTGATGTGCAGGAAGACAAACAGCAGGAAGAGCGAAACACCCGTGATGATATCGGGATTGATCATAGGGATGTTGTTCAGAAAATCCATGGTCTGCCTTTTGCGGCCCTTCAGGTTGAATATGCCTATGGCTGCGATGGTGCCCAGTACGGTGCTTATGACCGATGCCACAAGCGCAATCACCAGTGTGTTCTGTATTGCCGACATCAGGGAAGAGCCGCCTTCGGCCGAACCGCTTAGCAGCTTGCCGTAAAGGGCGGTGCTGAAGCCTGTCCAGTTGCCAAGCACCCTGCTTTCAGTGAAACTGAAAATGGCAATGAAGATGATTGGCGCGTACAGGATGAAGATAAGAGCATAAATGTAGCTCTGTGCAATAAACTTTTTCATCAGATTACACCCTCCTCTTTCTGACGGCCGTCCTCACCGCTAATAACGCTGGTTATGCCTATGATAAGCAGCATCACAAGTGCAAGTGCGGCACCGTAGTTCCACATTGATGAATTGATATTCTCCTGGATGATGGTACCGAAGAGTTTGATCTTGTTGTTGGTGAGGAATTCGGAAATGGCGAAGGTGGACATGGTTGGCATGAACACCATCATTATTCCGCTTACGATACCCGGCTTTGAAACCGGCACCGTAACTTTCCAGAACACCTGCCAAGGGGTTGCGCCAAGATCTTCCGCCGCCTCTGCATAGCTGCTGTCCATCTTGTTCAGCACATTGTAGATGGGGTAGATCATGAACGGAAGGTAGTCATATACCATACCGAAGAGCAGTGTTCCCTTGCCAAGACCAATGCCCAGCGTGTTGAAGAGCTCTGCCGTTGCAAGAGTTCTCATGAGGGCGTTTATCCACATCGGAAGGATGAAAAGCACCACCGTAACCCTGCTGCGGTTGAACTTGCTGTTGGCAAGAATCCATGCAGCGGGATATCCCAGCAGAAGGCACAGAGCAGTGTTCTCTATGGCCACCTCCAGGGATACGGCAAAGGTGCCAAGGGCATCCTTGTCTGTGAAGAATCGGCTTATGTTGCTGAAGGTGAAACCGCCGGAACTGCCCTGGAATGCATATACGGCAACCAGCAGCAGCGGCAGAACCACGAACAGCAGCAGGAAGATGAAATAGGGTAGAGCCCAGTTGGAACGCTTGATGGTCATTTCTATCCTATGATTTTAATGTCCTTCGGAGCTATCTTGATACCAACGAGGTCGCCTTTGTCCCAGATATCCTGTGTGTCCACATAGATGTGTTCCTGAGTGTCCAGGCGCACGGTGAGGTGGTAGTGGTCTCCCTTATAGATTATAAAGTATACCTCTCCCCACAAAATGCCGTCCTCCTGATTGTCCTGCAGGTCTATCTTGTTGAAATCTATGGATACCTTCACCTCGTCCCCGGCATTGTATTTTCCCTCCAGCGGCAGGCACTCGAAACTCTCGCCGTAGATTTCCAGATGGCTGTCGTCAATGACAGTTGCGGTGGCCGTGTTGGTAGTGCACAGCTTGTGCATAACCTGGATGTCCTGCGGCTTTATCATCATGCCCACGGTGCTGCCAATCTCAAAGGCGTTGTAGTCCTGCACCATAAGCTCGTTGCCGTTATCGGTTTCCAGGAACATTTCGTAGTGCACGCCCTTGAATATGCAGGATTTCACCTTGCCTGTGAACTGTGCGTTCTCTGTGTGCTTGATAAGGTAGATATCCTCCGGACGCACAACAACATCCACAGGAGTGTTCTGGCCGAAGCCCTCGTCCACGCATTCGAACTGGTGACCTATGAATTCAACCTTGCGGTCCTCCACCATGGTGGCGTCCAGGATGTTGCTCTCTCCTATGAAATCCGCCACGAACTCGTTAACGGGCTCGTTGTAGATATCCGTAGGGGTGCCTATCTGCTGGATTACACCGTCGTTGAACACAACGATGGTATCGGACAGGGTGAGGGCCTCCTCCTGGTCGTGGGTTACGAAGATGAAAGTGATGCCCAGTTTCTTGTGCATCTCCTTCAGCTCTATCTGCATGTCCTTGCGCATCTTGGCGTCAAGGGCGCTAAGAGGCTCGTCCAGAAGCAGAACCTTAGGCTCGTTCACCAGCGCGCGGGCAATTGCAACCCTCTGCTGCTGGCCTCCGGACAGGGAATCTATGTCGCGGTCCTCATAATCGGACATGCTTACCATCTTAAGTACCTTGCGTACTTTTCTGTCAATCTCATCCTCCGGAACGTTTTTCAGTTTCAGACCGAAGGCGATGTTTTCATAAACGTCCAGGTGTGGGAAGAGGGCATAGCGCTGGAACACGGTGTTCAGCGGACGCTCGTACGGAGGAATGCCGTTAAGGTCTTTTCCGTCCATTACAATCTCTCCCTCGTTGGGGTTAAGAAAACCGCCTATCATACGCAGAAGTGTGGTTTTACCGCAACCGGAAGGACCCAGGAAGGTGATGAACTCACCTTTGTTTATGTAAAAATTGATATCCTTAAGCACCTGTTTGTCACCGAAGCTCTTGCTCACGTGACGGATATCAATGATTGCAGTCTCTCTAGGCATTTTTTAAAGGATGTGGATAGGAAGGTTATATGTTACACCAACGGTAAGGCTGATGCCTGGAAGACCTCTTGTGCCGGCAAGAGTTGCCATTACCCTAAGATCTTTCTTGTCCCTGAGAGGGAAGTATGCAGCCGATACGCCACCAAATACCCTGTAATCTTTCTCTCCGTCAAACAGGTAATGCTCATAGCCGAACTTGCCAAGAATCTCCCACTTTTCAGTAGGCTCGTATTTGGCTGTTGCAAGGGCATGAAGATAGTTGTTGTGGAGTTTGATCTCATACAAATCAAGGAAATCCGCGCCAACTGAAAGGCCGTCCATAACGTTGAATCTGAGTCCCACGCCTGCGTTGAGGTAGCCTGAGTTCTTTTCTGTCATCATGAATCCTACATGGTTACGGGTCTCAAGAATGCCGTACTCGCCTGTGTGCTGGAAGAAATATGCACCCAGACCTCTCTGCCAAGGACGCTGTACATAGTCGAAATCGGACTCAAAAATGTAGCCCTGTGATGATACAGCCTGCAGACGGAACTCTGTGTTCTCGCTGCCGTTGGTCCATGCGATTGAGGCACCCCACTGGTATGCCTGTGTCCAGTTCCAGAAGGTACTTGCCAGGTCGTAGTCAACGTTCCAGTCCCATTCATCATATTCGAAACCTCCTATTGCCAAACAGTCTTTACCAAGACGCAGGCTGAAACTGTCTGTAGGTCTGTATTCGAAGTACAGGTAATCTACAAAGGTAGCAGCGTTGGCCTTCCATATATTTGTGTATAGTCCGGGGGTTGCTGCAAATGGGAAACGTGGCTCTAATTCGTCACTGGCTGCCCAGTGGTTGATGAGCGTGAGACTGAATTTTTCCCCGAATGATGTTTCAAGTTGCGTGTAAACACTTGAGTTTGCCCAATTGTAGGTTGGTTTTTCACCATCGAAAGTGAAACGTGGGTTGGCATCAACCCTACCGATGACATTGAAGTCCATCGACACCTGGCCAAACATCATTGTGCTCACCAGGACTGCAAACAGCAGTGAAGAAAGTTTTTTCATTTTTTTTGAGAAAAAAAGACTAAAAAAAGTAAATAATAAAAGTAGTAGTTGGTTTTTGTTTGTTATTAATTGTTTTTTTTGGTGGCTATCGGTCTTCGAAAGCCTTCACTATTTTCGTAACAAGCGGATGACGCACGATATCGGCACTGCTGAAACGTATGTCTGCAACACTCTGTACGTCTTCCAGGATTTTCATGCCGCGCTGCAGCCCGCTGTCCTCCTTCTTCGGAAGGTCCACCTGGCTGGGGTCGCCCGTCACAATGAATTTGCTGCCCTGTCCCATACGGGTGAGGAACATCTTAAGCTGGCCCAGATTCGTGTTCTGCGCCTCGTCCAGAATTGCAACGGCACTGCTTAGCGTGCGGCCGCGCATATATGCCAGCGGCGCAATCTGTATTATGCCGTCGGCAATGAAGTCCTGAAGTTTCTTTGGTGGGATCATGTCTTCCAGAGCGTCATACAGAGGCTGCAGATACGGATCCAGCTTCTCCTTCAGGTCTCCGGGAAGGAAACCCAGACGTTCTCCGGCCTCTACTGCCGGACGGGTGAGTATGATGCGTCTGATTTCGCGGTTCTTCAGTGCGCGTACCGCCAGCGCTATCGCCATATAGGTCTTGCCGCTGCCCGCAGGGCCTGTTGCAAAAACAAGGTCGTTATGGCTGAAGGCCTTTATCATGGCCTTCTGGGCCTCTCCGCGTGCGGCAATAGGCTTGCCTTCCACAGAGTATACTACTACATCGGAAATTCTGCCTTCCTGTTGCATCTGGCGTCCCTTCAACTGCTGCAGGTCTTCGTCAAAGCGCTCTATATCGTCCCTGCTTCCTTCCAGCTTGATTTCATTGCCTCTGGCAACCACCTTCAAAGCCGGGTATCTTTCGCATAACGCCAATATGTTGGAATTCTGGGGACCGTAGATCTCCACGGTTCTCTCAGGGTCCAATGTAATAGTCTTTTTCATCACTTGTCTGCGGTTTTCTTTGAAAGCCAAACTTTGTAATAATCTATCTTGAAGGCTCCGGCCTGCTTGCGGTAGGTGGCTATGTTGCTGCTTGCCAGCCATGTAACATAACCTCCCGTGAGGTCTGCGTCATACAAACCGCGAATCTCTTTCTCCACATTCTCTGCGTCGTAATCTATTCCGTTAGGGTCCACATGCCTCATTACGTGGTATGCCTGAACCCAGGTGCGGACGATGGCTGGCGACGGGGTGGCTGCCTGACGGCCCTGTACCCTCGCGCCCCATGCTTTCATAATCTCGTATGGATGGTTCCACGGCTTGTTTATGCCGTAGTAACCGTTACTGAAATGGTCCGGATAAGGCATGCCGCTTATCACATCGGCCACATTGCTTATCGCAGGCCAATACTGGCCGTAGGCTGTTGTATAGCCCGGATTTGCCGATTCTCCGAACACATCTATGGAAACGTATGCGTGAAGCTTGTGAATCTCGTCCACCGCATATGTTACAAAGCGCTGGATGGCCTGCAGCTTGCTTTCCCCGTAGGTGTTGCGCATCTCAATCGTGTGCTCTATGCTGTTCATTCTGTCCGGGAAGCGGACATAATCGAAGTTTATCTCGTTGAAGCCTATCTTCTGCACGGATTCCTTTGCCAGGGCCACATTGTATTCCCACACCCTGCGGCTGTATGCGCTTGGCCAGTTGGATTTGTTGTGGTACAGCATCTTGCCCGATGCCTTGTCCCACAGGGCGCAATCAGGATTGTCCTTGGTGAAATGATAGTCCTTGAAAACCACGATGCGTCCCACAACCCAGAAACCGTTGTCGTGCAGTTTCTTCACAACCTTGCGGTACAGCTGCTCGTTGTCCTGTGCGCGGTTGTAGGCCGACGGGGCGTATTCCTTCATGGCATCGGCCTTGTAGCCGGGCAGGCCGTCTTCCTTCACGTCAATCACGAAGGTGTTTATCCTGGTCTGCTTTGCAAGGGCGATGTATTCGTCTATGTTGTTCAGTACGGCATAGCTGCAGGTGAGATAAAGGCTGTAGCATGCCTGCGGCATAACATTGTCTTCAAAAACGGGCTTTTCGCGCGGGTAGATATCGGCCCCCATAGGGTCTCCGCCGCCGAAACGGTTTTTTACATCAAGGTGCATGGTGTCGTAAACTTCCGGCATATAACGCGCTGTGGCCTCATCTTTGTCATAGCTGATATATTTGGAATAAACGTAACCCACGGTGCCGTCTTCCAGGCGCACCTTGTAGTATTCAATGTTTGAGTCTTCGGAAATGAATGAAAAGGCAGGACGTATAACCAGCAGAGGCTCACCTTTTTTGGCGAGACCTGCAATCTGGGCAGAATCCATATCTTTCAGTACATTGCAGGCCACCTTCGCATAAACCTGCCTCAGCACGGATTTGTGCTGGGCATCGGCCTTAAGGCAAAGGTGAGATAGCAGGACTGAAATACATATAAATAATAAAGTATTCCTCTTCATTTTTAAAAAATCACGCAAATTTATAGTAAATTTGCATAATACAGTACATTATTATGAAAAAAATTACCGGATATTTTGTTTTTCTTTCCATGATGCTGCTGCTTTGCTCTTGTGATTTCATGAGAAAAGTGGCAGGCAGGCCCCTCTCGGCCGATATTTCGGCAAAAGCGGCGCTGCTGGAGAAAAGGGATAGGGAGATCAAAGATTCTTTGGATAAGGTGGCGGCATACAAACAGTGGAAACGAGACCAGCGCGAAGGTGCCGATGCCCTGGAGCAGATGGGTTGCAAAATTTCCGAGGTGTTCAGCTTCGGCCAGCCGGAGGAAGAACTGCAGAACGTATACAGCGTTATCATAGGAGTATACCGCAATGTGGCGGTTGCCAACAGCCAGATGGCCGATGTGAAGGCTAAAGGCTATGACCCTTACATGATTCATTTCAAGGGTGGGGTGCAGGCCGTTGTGCTGTATTCGTCGGACGATCTCAAGGCCGTGGCGGAAACCGTTTCAAGCGCAAAGGGAATAGATGCATGTCCGAAGGACGCTTGGATATACAGGAGGGCTGAATAATGAGAATGCTGTTTGTTGTTCTGGCTCTGATAAGCCAGTATTGGGAAGAGTCTTCCACCGTGCAGGCTTTCCGCAAACATGTGGATGAGATCTGTCTTTCGCAGAACGAGGGCCGCGCTCCCGGAAGTGAAGGAGAGAAGGCTGTTGCCTCTTATGTGTATTCCGTACTTGATGACGCAGGCTTGCAGATGCTTACCCCGGCCGAAGGTGATGTTTTCGGCATCAGGCAGGGAAATGATACCCTTGTATCGCGCAACGTGGCCGCCTTTGTGGGAGGATACGACAAAATCCTGAAAGACCATTACATAATTGTTGGCGCCAGGATGGACAATCTGGGCGTGAACCGCCTTACCGTGGACGGCCGCAAGGTGGAGCAGGTGTATACCGGGGCCAATGGAAATGCTTCGGGCCTGGCTATGCTTATGGAACTGGCCTCGCTGGTTAACCAGCATGCAATCATGCTCAAGCGCAGTGTTATCTTCGTGGCCTTCGGCTCTTCCAGCAATTCCTTTGCTGGTGCATATCATTTCCTGCATCACAGTTTTGCGAAGGATGCGAAGAAGATAGATGCCATGGTGAACCTAGATATGCTGGGCGTGGACAGGGACGGCATGATGGCCTTCACCGGTGGCAACGAGGATCTGAATCTGATGATAAATGCCGTGAACCAGTCCTTGCAGCCGGTTACGCCAAGCCTCATTCCAATGGAGCCGTACCCGTCGGACCAGCAGGTGTTCTATGCTGCCGAAATCCCTACGGTGACATTCACCACGGGAAAATATGCAGAGCACAACACCCACAGGGATACACCGGGCATTCTGGACTATTCCTTCATGGAAAGGGAAAGGGAATACATCTATAATTTCATCATAGAGCTTGCAAACGCGAAAGAGGGTTTGCCTTCCTTCCATCTGCAGGAGAAAAAGACGCAGAACGGGGGAGTTATGGCATGGAACGATTGCGACGTCCCTCCGATGTTCCTGAACAATCCTAACCCAAGCATCTTCCTGGAGAAGTGGGTGTATCCGTACCTTAAATATCCTCAGAGCTGCATAAATGACGGAATCCAGGGCAGGGTGATGGTGGAGTTCACCATCGATGCTTCGGGCCGCCTTTTGGATGCGCACGTTACGCGCAGTGTGGATCCGGCATTGGATGAAGCGGCGCTGAAGGTTATAAACGCCTCTCCGAAGTGGAGGCCGGCACGCCACAAAGGAAAAAAAGTGGCCTGCTCCATGACAATTCCGGTTGAATTCAGATTAAAGAAGAGAAAATAATTATAAATTTGCGCAAATTTTTACGATATGGAATATAATTTCAAGGAAATCGAAGCCAAATGGCAGCGTTATTGGGCCCAGAACCACACCTTCAAGGCAGTGGAGAAAGAGAGCCAGCCGAAGTATTACGTGCTGGACATGTTCCCTTATCCAAGCGGAGCCGGCCTGCATGTGGGCCATCCGCTGGGCTATATAGCTTCCGATATTTATTCAAGATACAAACGCCTTTGCGGCTACAACGTGCTGCATCCTATGGGATATGATGCATTCGGCCTGCCTGCAGAGCAGTATGCAATCCAGACCGGCCAGCATCCGGAGGTTACTACCAACGCCAACATAACACGTTACCGCAGCCAGCTGGACCGCATCGGCTTCAGCTATGACTGGGACCGCGAGGTTCGCACCTGCGATCCGGCATACTACAAATGGACTCAGTGGGCATTCCTGAAGATGTTCAACAGCTGGTTCAATCCGGAGACACAGAAGGCGGAGCCTATAGAGAACCTCATTGCCAAATTCAAGGCAGAGGGCAAGTGGGATGGCCTCAGCGAGAAGGAGCAGAGCGACCTTCTTATGCAGTATCGTATCGCTTATCAGGGCGAAACGGCCGTTAACTGGTGCCCTGCGCTTGGAACCGTACTTGCCAATGACGAGGTGAAGGAAGGCTACAGCGTGCGTGGAGGCTTCCCTGTGGAGCAGAAGAAGATGACCCAGTGGCAGCTTAGGGTATCGGCCTATGCAGAGCGCCTGCTTGCCGATATGGAAGAGCTGGACTGGACCGATTCCCTGAAGGATATGCAGCGCAACTGGATTGGCCGCAGCAAGGGTTGTGAGATGGTGTTCAAGGTGCAGAACGAAGACAAGGAGTATGATGTAACCATCTTCACCACACGTGCCGATACCGTATTCGGCGTAACCTTCATGGTGCTTGCGCCGGAGAGCGACTGGGTGGAGAAACTCACATCCAGGGAGCAGAAGGCTGCCGTGGAGGAGTATCTTGCCATGGCAAAGAAGAAGACCGAGCGTGAAAGGGCTCAGGGCAAGAAGGTTACCGGCGTATTCAGCGGTTCATATGCCACAAACCCTCTCACAGGAGAGAAGGTTCCTGTGTGGATAAGCGAATATGTGCTTAGCGGTTACGGAACGGGTGCCATCATGGCGGTACCTGCACATGACAGCCGTGACTATGCTTTCGCAAAGACCTTCAACCTGCCTATCATCCCGCTTATCGAGGGTTGTGACGTAAGTGAGCAGAGCTTCGATGCAAAGGACGGCATCATGTGCAACAGCGGTTTCCTCACCGGCATGAGCGTGAAAGAGGCTATCCCTGCTGCAATAAAGTATGTTGAAGAGCATGGCCTTGGCCGCGGAAAGGTGAACTACCGTCTGCGCGACGCAATCTTCAGCCGCCAGCGTTACTGGGGCGAGCCTTTCCCTATATATTATAAGGATGGCATTCCTATGCCTGTGGACGAGAAGGACCTTCCTGTTACCCTTCCGGAGGTGGACCAGTTCAAACCAACGGAGACAGGCGAGCCGCCTCTTGCACGTGCAAAGGACTGGACATACAAGGGTTATCCGCTGGAGAAGAGCACAATGCCTGGCTTTGCGGGCAGCAGCGCATACTATCTGCGCTATATGGATCCGAAGAACTCCGATGGCCTTGTTTCCGCATCGGCCGATGCCTACTGGCGCAATGTGGACCTTTACATCGGCGGAACAGAGCATGCCACAGGCCACCTCATCTACAGCCGATTCTGGAACAAGTTCCTTTACGACCTGGGCTATGTATGTGAGAAAGAGCCTTTCAAGAAACTTATCAACCAGGGTATGATCCAGGGCCGAAGCAACTTCGTATACCGTATCATCGGCACAAACAGGTTCGTTTCAGTGGGTCTGAAAGACAAATACGAGACTACCGAAATCCACGTTGACGTGAATATCGTGCATAACGACCGTCTGGATATGGAGGCCTTCCGCAACTGGATGCCTGATTTCAAGAATGCCGAGTTCGAGCTTGAAAACGGAGAGTATATCTGCGGCTGGGCCATAGAGAAGATGAGCAAGAGCATGTTCAACGTTGTAAATCCGGACATGATCTGCGACAACTTCGGTGCCGACACCCTTCGCCTCTACGAGATGTTCCTTGGCCCTCTGGAGCAGAGCAAACCTTGGGATACAAAGGGTATTGACGGCGTGAACCGCTTCCTGAAACGTGTGTGGAGGCTGTTCTGGGACAAGGATAATTTCATTGTGACCGATGAGAAGGCCAGCCCTGCAGAGCTCAAGAGCCTGCACAAGCTCATTGCGAAGGTTCAGGAAGACACAGAGAATTTCTCTTTCAACACAACCGTTGCGGCTTTCATGATTGCAATGAACGAACTTTCAGAGCTGGACTGCCACAAGCGTGAGATTCTGGAGCCGTTCATCATAATGCTTAGCATCTACTGCCCTCATGTGTGCGAGGAACTCTACCAGGCCCTCGGCCATCAGGAGAGCATCACCTATGCGAAATTCCCTGAATATGTTGAGGCCTACACCGTAGAGAACAACTGCACTTATGCGGTTTCCTTCAACGGCAAGACCCGTTTCACAGTGGAACTTGCAAAGAGCATGTCCAAGGAGGAGGTTGAGGCAACAGTGCGCGGCATGGAGCAGACCGCGAAATACCTCGAGGGAGTATCAATCCAGAAGGTTATCGTAGTGCCGGGCAAGATTGTGAATATTGTTGTGAAGTAGAGTATGGATAAAGTAACACTCAGAGCCCTGAGGATATTCAGGGACTATGTTTTAATTACATTCGGCTGTCTGGTGTACTGTTTGGCCTGGACTCAGATTTTCGTGCCAAACGGTATAATCAGCGGCGGTATCACCGGTCTCTGTACCGTGATACAGTATGGTACGGGCTTCAATATGGCATACAGTTATGCAATTGCCAACGTACTCCTTTTGGTCATGGGCTTCCTTGTTCTGGGCAAGTCCTTCGGATTCAGAACCATATATGCCCTTATAGTGATAAGTATAATGCTGGACGTACTTCCGCTGATGGGTCTTCCTACGCTGGAGTTGAAGGAGGGTGTTCTCAATCCTATGATTGCGGCAATGGTTGAGGCTATAGGCATTTCAATCCTGCTGGACAAAGGCAGCAGCTCCGGAGGAACAGATATCATTGCACTGATTATGAACAAATACTGGCCGATAACCCCGGGTACCGTATATATGGTTCTGGATATACTTATCATAGCTTCGCTTCTCCTTGTTCCGGGCAAGACAGTTGATGACATGGTGTACGGATACATAGCCGTAATCGTTTTCTCACTTGGCCTGGATTACATCCTTATCGGCCGGAAATCATCGGTGCAGATTATGGTGTTCTCGGAGAAATATGCAGAGATTGCGGATTATATCAACAAGGCGATGGACAGGGGAGTTACCGCCCTTAATGCAGTGGGCTGGTATTCGCAGTCCGAGAAGAAGGTCCTTCTGATTCTGGTGCGTCGCAGCGAGATGAGCCTTGTTACAAACAAGATCAAGAGGGTGGATCCGAAGGCCTTTGTTGCCGTAACCCCTGTGAAGGATGTGTACGGAGAGGGCTTTGAGGAGATAAAGACAGGAATCAAAATCAAAAAGTCAGCAGAATAATGTCTCGCGGGAATAGCTTTTGGAGTCTTTTTTACGACTACTTTGTGATAACTCTGGGCGTGTGCCTGTATTGCGGTGCATGGGCTTTCTTCCTTATGCCGAACAACCTCATCGGTGGAGGCGTTTCCGGCCTTTCCGCAATCGTATATTATGCTACAGGCATCTCCATGGGTATCACTAACTTCAGTGTCAATGCATTGCTGCTTGTCGTGGCCTTCTTCATCCTGGGACGTGGTTTCGGCTTGAAGACAATCTATGCCATCATTATGTCTTCTCTTGCCCTGCAGTTCTTCCCATCCATCATCCCCACGGATTTCGTGAACGATTTCACCGCTGAGAACGGAAAGATGCTGTGCGTTGTGATGGGTGGTGCGTTAACCGGTCTTGGCATAGGCCTTACATTTACCCACGGCGGCAGTACCGGCGGCACCGATATCATTGCGATGATCATAAACAAATACAAGGACATCACCCCGGGAAGGCTTCTGCTGATGCTGGATTTTGTGATAATCCTGTCCTCACTTCTTATTCCTTCGTACTTGCCGGACGGTTCACAGCTGAACTTCACGGGCAAGATTGCGAATGTCATCTATGCCCTTGTGCTGGTTGCCGTGAACAGTTATACGGTGGACCTGTACCTCACCGGTTCAAAGCAGAGTGTGCAGATTATGATTTTCTCCAAGAAGTATGAGGCCCTTGCCGATGAGATAGCCTTCAATATCAAAAGAGGTGTTACGCTTCTGCGCTCCCGCGGCTGGTTCAACAAGCAGGAAAGTGAAGTTCTTCTGGTTGTGGCAAGAAAAACAGACCTCAGTATGATACTTGCCAGGATAAAAGAGGTGGACCCGGCTGCCTTCATTTCCGTTTCTTCCGTGATGGGAGTGTATGGTTTGGGCTTTGATACAATTAAAAACAAGTCCAAAAAAACCTCAAAATAAACAAAAAACACTAAAATAAACAAAATCGTACAGTGAAGCCTTGCTCTGCGTTTGAGCAAGGCTTCACTTTGTATAATTTTGTACGGATGGCCTTTCCTGTCAGATGGGTTCGCTTACCTAAAATAAAAAATAATTATTTCATATGAGCAATGTATCATTACTAATCGTGCTTACCGGAGTTGTCCTGTTGGCCTTCATTGCCGGAATGCTTTGTCTGGCTTTTATCCACAAGAAAAGGGGAGATTATGATATTCTGGACGAACAACACAGCCTGGATGTCGTATACAACAATCTTGTGAATTACTTCAAAGAAGAGAAACCCTATCTGAATCCGAACCTGGATGTAAAGGAGGTTGCTGCAACAATTCTCACCAACCGCACCTATCTGGCCAGAGCCATAAAGAAGCACGGAATGATCAATTTCAACTACTTTATTAATTCTTTCAGGGTGAATGAAGCGCTGGAGATATTCCGCAAGGACCCATCGGCCCGTATAGGGGAGACGGGAATGAAGCGCGGTTTCAACAGCACGTCGTCATTCACAATGGCTTTCAAGACTTTTCTGAACAATACCCCCAGACAGTGGAAAGTCCGCCACGGGTCTAAGCCCTACCAGTATTACAGACACGGCAAACAAACAAAACAAGCAGGGAAAGACAGCATAGATAGATAAGTCCGTACTGTAACTTGTCTGTGACAACCTCAAAAAAGTAGTCCTTGCCTTCGAATGCCGGGATTCTGCTAATCAGAACGCTGAAGCTGTTATTAGCAAAATGCATCAGCATTGTTAATTTAAGAGAACCTGTCTTGTAGTAGACCAATCCGAACAGACATCCCAGTGCGAAGGCAGGTACTGCTTGCCATGGATTGGCGTGGATAAGTGCGAAAAACAGGGCTGAAACTGCAATTGCAACGGCAGGGGATGTCTTCTGCAGAAGTCCCCTCAGTATCATGCCTCTGCAAAGCCATTCCTCGAAGAAAGGGGCGAAGATTGTGGTGCAGAGAATGCTCACCCATAGCGGTCCTTGCAGCAGCTGTTCCATGACATTCTTCATCGTCTCATAGATTTTCCCCATGATTGGGCCGTCGGTTGGGATAAGTGTGAGAAGAGGCTCCACAACAAAGGCTGCACAGATGGTTGCCATGAAGC
This sequence comes from Bacteroidales bacterium, assembly GCA_024401715.1. Lineage (GTDB taxonomy): Bacteria > Bacteroidota > Bacteroidia > Bacteroidales > UBA932 > Cryptobacteroides. The sequence continues at coordinate 3,430 of JAKSKO010000004.1, read as the reverse complement.
ACATCAGCGCAAGCATACCGGCAGAAAGCCTGCTGTCCTTGTTTACGGCATACTGGTCCAGAGGGATTTCCGGGGCATCCCACATTGTGGCGTTATGGCTTTTGATAATGGCATAGAACATTGGTGGGAGGAACATTACGGGATATGAAACCACCATCCCGTAAGACATCATGAATTCCTGGCCCCAAGATGCTATAAGCGCAAACTGCAACACAGAGCCAAGCAGTGAGCCCAGAAGCAGCATCAGCAGCATCATGAACATTCCGCCCCAGCCCGGAGCATATCCGCTGAAATTGTTCAGCAATTCAAAAGATCGGTTGTGATTTCTAGCCATGGTTATAAGTTTTTTGATTCGTATTATTCAAGATATCTGCCTGTGTGGGTGCTGCCGTCCATATCCTCCGGAGCTCCGCAATATACAAGCTCTCCTCCCTGGTCTCCGGCATCTGGTCCCAAGTCCAGAATCCAGTCGGACGCCTTTATCACATCCAGGTTATGTTCCACAACAATCACGCTGTGTCCTTTGGCAATGAGGATGTCAAAGCACCTAAGCAGGGTTTCCACATCTTGAAAATGCAGGCCTGTTGTGGGTTCGTCAAAAATGAAAAGGATGTGGCGGCGTTTCTGTTCGCTGCTCATTGCAAGGAAGTAGGCCAGTTTTATGCGCTGGCTTTCGCCTCCGGACAAGGTACTGCTGCTCTGGCCCAACTTAATGTAGCCCAGGCCCACGTCACGTATGAAGCACAGTTTTGCAGAGATAGCCTGCGCAAGTTTGTTGCTCTTGTCGGCCCCGAAGAATTCTATGCCCTCCGTGATGCTCATGTTAAGGATGTCGTCAATGTTCTTTTCCCTGTATCTCACTTCCAGGACATCGGCTTTGAAGCGCTTGCCTCCGCAGGCCTCGCACACCATTGTGACATCGGACATGAACTGCATAGGGATTTTTATGACACCTTCGCCTTCGCACTCCGGGCATCGGCCGCCTTCCTGGTTGAAAGAGAACATTGCAGCGGTATAGCCGCTTATCTTTGCGTACTGCTGTTCCGCCATCAGCTTGCGTATGTCGTCGTATATCTTAAGGTAGGTGACGGCGTTGCTGCGCGTGCTGCGGCCTATGGGGTTCTGGTCTACGTATTCCACCTGGGTTATGCTGTCCAGGCTGCCTCCAAGGCCTTTGTGAGTGCCCGGAACCGGTCCGCTTTTTTCCATGCTGCGGCAAAGTGCAGGGTAGAGTATGTCGCCCACCAGTGTGGATTTTCCGCTGCCGGACACGCCTGTCACCGCGCAAAGGCAGTTCAGAGGGAAGGATGCGTCAACGTTTTTCAAGTTGTGCTCCAGGGCCCCTATCACCTGTATGAAGCGGCTTGGCTTTATCTTTTTTCTGCGGTATCTTTCACGCTTGCCCTCCAGATATTGCAAGGTGGCGCTGTCTTCGGCCTTTCCCTTTACGGTTTCGGATTTCTTTCCGTTTATCTTTCCCTGGTACACCAGTTCTCCGCCGAATACTCCCGCACCCGGGCCAAGGTCTATGATCTGGTCTGCGGCGCGCATTATCTCCTCGTCATGTTCCACCACCACAACCGTGTTTCCAAGGTCTCTAAGACGTTTCAGCACGTTTATCAGACGTTCCGTGTCTCTTGGATGCAGGCCTATGCTTGGCTCGTCCAGGATGTACAGTGATCCCACAAGGCAGCTGCCCAGGGCTGTCACCAGGTTTATGCGCTGGCTCTCACCGCCGGAAAGAGTGTTGGATGCGCGGTCCAGGGTAAGGTACTGCAGGCCCACGTCCTTCAGGTAGTTAAGGCGGCTTAGAATCTCTTCAACAGCCTTTTCGCTTACATTGCGGTCGTGCTGGTCCAGATTCAGGTTCTGCAGAAAATCCGCAGCCTCGGCCACGGTCATTGCCAGCACCTGGCTAATGTCCTTGCCGCCTATTTTCACCCACAGGGCTTCCTTGCGCAAACGTGTGCCGCCGCAACTTGGACATGTGGCCCTGCCGCTGAAACGGCTAAGCATGTATTTGTACTGTATTTTGTAGCGCTGGGTTTCCACCCATGCGAAAAATTCGTTCAGACCAACGATGCTGTCCTCTTCCGTTTCGGCCTTTACTCCCTTCCATACCAGGTCTTTTTCCTGCTGTGACAAGCGGCAGTATGGCTTGAATACGTCCAGGCCGTACTGGAAGCCGTTTTTGCACATGAGGTCTTTGAACCAGCTCATCTTTTCCCCGCGGTATGGGGCAATGGCTCCGTCATAGATGCTTTTGCTCTTGTCCGGGACCACCAGGTCTTCGCTTATGCCGTCCTTCTTTCCAAGTCCGCCGCAGTCCGGGCATGCGCCCACAGGTGAGTTGAAGCTGAAAAGGTATTCGTCCGGCTTGCGGAAAACTATGCCGTCGGCCTCGAAACGGTTGCAATATTCCTTTATCTGCACGCTGTCCGCCGATGCAGCACTTGTGCCTCCCTCGGGGAGATATGCTACCATCATTCTGCCGTTGCCGCGGTCGAATGCGTCCTGAACGGAGCTCCACAGACGTGTCTTGAAATCTTCGCCCGGCTCTTTCGGCATCTTTATACGGTCCACAAGAAGGGTGATGTCCTTGTGCGCGCCCACATCTTTCAAAACGTCCTCTATCATATAGGAATTACCGTCCGATGTGCTGTACAAACGTATGTAGCCCTGTTCCTTGAGGGAGAGAAGGGCTTCGACCCTGTCTTTACGCGCGTTCCAGTCCAGGCTGGCGAGTATGTATGCGGCCGATGCGTTCCTGGAAAGAATGTCTCTTACGACGCTCTCGTTGCTGTCTATGCGTATCTCTTCTCCCGTTACAGGGGAATATGTGTGGCCGATGCGGGCGAATAGCAGTCTGAGGAAATCATAGATCTCTGTGGTGGTGGCAACGGTGGAGCGGGGATTGCGTATGTTCACCCTCTGCTCTATGGCTATTGCGGGAGGAATGCCTTCTATCTTGTCCACATCGGGCTTGCTCATCCTGCCAAGGAACTGGCGGGCATAGGAACTGAGGCTTTCCGCAAAACGCCTCTGGCCTTCCGCATAAAGGGTGTCAAAGGCCAGGGAACTTTTGCCGCTGCCGCTAAGGCCGGTGATTACAACGAATTTGTCGCGCGGAATTTCTATATCCACGTTTTTCAGGTTGTTTACCCTGGCTCCTTTTATTATGATCTTGTCCTGGGACATCTGTTTACTTTAGCCTTAGCTGTTGATTACCCGCTTAATTATTCCAAAGTTACGAAAAAATCCAAAAAAAGTTTGCAATTTCTAAAAAAGTATCTATCTTTGCAATCCAAACCAATGGTGCGGTAGTTCAGTCGGTTAGAATATCGGCCTGTCACGCCGGGGGTCGCGAGTTCGAGTCTCGTCCGCACCGCTTAAAAATGCCCTACAAGTAATTGCAGGGCATTTTCATTTA
>JAKSKO010000039.1 GCA_024401715.1 Bacteroidales bacterium | reverse complement strand
GCAACAGGTACGGCAAGGTATTCTCCCCATCCTCCCTTGTTGAAAGGGTCTCCATACCAGCTGGATGTCTTGTCGGCAGTGCCGTGCACCTCCATGAAAGGCACAGGGCCCGAAGCCTGCATGCTGCGGCTCACCCACTGCATCTCAAGGCCGGCAATGGAGGCTATCGCATTGAATGCATCGGGGTGCTGGAATGCTATCATGTAGGCAAGGTCGCCGCCGTTGCTCATTCCGCTGTAGAAGCAGTTGCTTCTGTTGAGGCCGAAATCGGCCGATACCTCATCTGCAAGTGCCAGCACGAAGGCAACATCGTCCGTTCCCATATCGGCCTGAACCGGATAGCCAACGTTCCAGCCTGCTTTGAATTTGCCTTCCACTCCGTAGCCCTGGGGCACGCAGAGGGCAAACCCGTGTTTGCGTGCAGTCTGAAGCATCTCCGGACGGTATCCGTACGCCTTTCCTCCATAACCGTGAAGCATCAGAACCAGAGGTTTCTGCGGAGCCAGGGAATCCGGCACGAATACATAGTATTCATGTTCAATGCCCTGGAATGTCATGCTTCGGCGCGATGCTCTGGCATAAAGGTCCTCCTGTGCGTATGATGCTGCGGACCATAGCACAAGAGCCGAGAATGCAATCAGATATGTGAGAATTGCCTTTTTCATGACATCAATTATAGATAAATATAGCTATTTTATCTCGAAAATGAAAGCCGAAACAGGATTAATCTTTATCACGTCGCCTTTGGCGGAAGGTGTGTAACTTGCCTTTCCACAGCCCAGGGCAACCGATGCCGCTCCCTTGCAAAGGTTAGGAATTCTCACCTCGCGGGCCTTGGAAGTAGGGTTAAGGACAACCACCAGGGTGCGCTCTCCGTTGCTGCGAAGGTAAACCATAGGGTATGGCTGGCCTTTTGTTACGACAGGCTCCCAGGCGCTGTCTGCATGCAGGGCGGGATTCTCCTTGCGCAGCTGTATGAGGGCTTTTGTCCAGTTCAGAAGGCTCTCCGGGTCATTTTCCTGGCTTTCAACGGTTATCATGCCCTTGGATGTAGGGTTCTTGCATCCCTCCTCTTTCCATTTATTGTAAAGAGGCCATGATGTTGCCGGCGTCCATTCCGGGCATACGGGAATATAGATGTTCTCCGGCTGGCAGGTGCTGAAGCCTGCATTCACGCTGCTGTCCCACTGCATCGGGCTGCGGGCGCCTGAACGCTCTTTGCCATTATGATTGGCACCCTCCACATTAGGAAGATCAGCAAGGCTTCGAAGACCGATTTCGTCTCCGTAATAGAGAATAGGCAGCTGCTGGGTCATCACCCATGCCATAGTCACTTTAAGCTGGTCGGCGCTATTGCGTGCACCTGTGTTGAAACGCAGATGGTCGTGATTGCCGGTGATAGTGGCGAAATATCCCAGGTGGCCGGATGTTGCCAGATACTTGCCATAATTGTCATAATAATCTTTAAGCACTTTCTCCGGATTCACCGTCCTGTCCACCTGATCTTCAGGCCATGGATTGCCATACAGGTCTTTCAGGGAAGGTTGGCAGCCGTTCAACGAGAAATAAACGCCGCCGTCTGCCTGGTGTTTGCGGTCGAAATACAGTTGTCGGTTGGTCGATCGCTGGTTGTTCAGATACATATCCACATTGAAACCGGCAGCAAGACAGTTCTTAGGATTGTTCCACTCTGCCATAAGCACCCTTTCCGGATAGTTTGCATCCATCCATGTGCGTATTTCCTGCCAGAAGGCTATGATGGCCTTCCTGTCCGGGTCGTTCTTTATGAGGCTGTTTGCCATGTCCACGCGGAAGCCGTCCACGCCCTTGGAATACCAGAAAGCAAGAATGTTCTTCAACTCCTGTTTCACGGCAAGAGGGCCCGGGTCGTTCACTCCCTGCTCCCACGGATGCGAAGGGTCCGGATTGGCATAGCCGAAGTTGAGTGAAGGCTGGCAGGCATAGAAATTCTTCATGTAGTATTTTGCGCGCTCCGCTCCCGGGACCTCGGATGCAAGCATCCATTTTCCGCGGGTGTCCTGGAAAGGATTTTCGCTTGCAAGCATTGTTGCAAGGTCCTTTTCCGCCTTTTTGTCGGGCAGGGTGTCGCTCCAGATGTAATAGTCGCTGTACTGCTGGTTGGCATCGGCCTCCATGCTCTGTTTGAACCACGGATGCTCCATTGATGTGTGGCCGGGAACAAGGTCCAGCATCACTTTGATGCCGCGTCTGTGGCATTCGTTCACCAGATTCACAAGGTCTGTGTTAGTGCCGAAGCGCGGATCCACCTTGTAGTAGTCTATCACGTCATAGCCGCCGTCAATCCAGCCCGATACGAACAGCGGGTTGAACCATATTACGCCGACGCCCAGAGACTGGATATAGTCCAGTTTTGAGATGACGCCGGGGATGTCTCCTATTCCGTTTCCGTCAGAGTCTTTGAAGGATGAAGGGTAAACCTGATAGATGACGGTGTTGCCCAGCCATGACGGTCCTTTCTCCCAATTGTGGTCCTTTGCAGTGGACGGGGAATCTGCCATTGCGCCTGTTGCCGTAGCAAGGCAGAGCAGAACCGAAGCTAAAATGTTTGCGGTGGCTTTCATATGCGAGTTTTTATTAATCTAGTAATGCAAAATTAGCAAGATGTGGCTGTTAAAAAAGCGCCCGCGTGTAAATTTTAGGTTATTATTCGGTTGAAGATTTGTTATGTGGCTGTAAAACAATTATATAGTAAAAATGCCTGCAGATTATTTTTTAGATTATCTCACGGATTTTAAGGTCGAATTCCTCTTTGCTGCAGGTGGAATTGCGCCTGATTGCAGACCTTCTTGTGTATACGGAAGAGGCCGGGATGTTAAGGAATCGGGCTATCTGGCCAGAGTCGTTGAAACCCAGTCTTATGGTTGCAAGTATGCGCAGGTCCGTGTTCAAAACCCCTTCCTCCCTGAAGGCGCAATCCTCCTTCATAAGGCTGTTCACCTGTTTTATGAAATCCGGATACAGACTTAGGAAGGTGTTGTCGAAATTTTTGTAGAAGGTCTTGTAGTCCGCCCTGGAATATGGGGAGCGAAGCATTGCGTTCAGCGCATCGGCCCCTTCTTCCTTCAGAGTCTGTTTCACCCTGTGCCTGTAGTCTTCCAGGCGTCCTATGCCCTCCACGGACATCTCCATATATTTGAACAGGTAGTTTTCCTTGATGCGTCCCTCGTCCTTAAGCCTGGAGTTTATTGCCGTCACCGTCCTGTTCAGGCTCTTGAGGTGCCTGTTTTGCCTGGATCTGAGTATAAGCAGGGATAGCACCGAAGCAACGGATATCAGAAGGAAGGCAATGAAGGAGTTCAGCAGAAACACAATCTGTCTCTGGCTTTTTCCCAGGGCCTCGAATATCGTTCTCTGCTCTGCCGCCGAAATGTGAATCCTGGAATCCCAGTTGCCTTCAATGGCGTCATTCAGAACCACCTGGATGTATTTGGATGCGTTGGAGTAGTCTCCGCGCAGGAAAAGGGCTTGGGACAGTTCAATAAGGGAAAGATACTCCGATACCGGCACCTTTATGTCATAGATGGCCGCTTCCGCCAGCCACAGGCAGTATCGGGTCTTGTCTCCCATCATGTTATAGCAGGTGGCCTGGTTATAGGAAGTGAGGGCTTTTATGTGGTTGCTGGATGCAAGTTTGTAGGCCTCTGAAAAATAGGGGAGCGCCCTTTCCGCCTCTTCGTCATACAGGAGCAGCAGGCCCTCATATCTCTTGCGTATGTCCTTGCCAAGGCCGTCAAATTCAAGGGCTTTGCTAAGGATTTCCTTTTTCAGTGCCGTGTTTTCCGGACAAAGGACGAAAGCCCTCTGCAGCTCGTCAAAATAACGCTGCTTGAAATTGCGCGAAACCTTTTCGGAATTTACGTTGCTTAGGGAGGCGAACAGCTTGTCTGTGTCCTGCTCCACGCCGTAGGTGCGTATGCGGCAGACTTCGCTTCGTAGAGCCAGCTCGGCGCTGCTTGCATAGGAAGAGAGGATATCCAGGTAGTGACGCGTGGAGTCCACGTTCACATATGAATAGGCCGAGAACAGGGAATATGCATTCTCCCATTTCAGGGAATCGTTCTGCGCAAGGCCAAGCTCCAGCCTCAGGGAATCCATCCTTTCCCTGAAGCGCTCCATATGGTATTCCTTCCTCTCCAGCTCCCTGTTCAGTTCGGAGAGCTTCCTGTCCAGCCCGTTATTGCTGCAGGAAACGGCAAGGATGGCGGAAAATATGCAAAGCAGCCTTCTCATGTGGGCAAATATATTGAAAAATTCAGTATCTTTGATACTCTATTACACTTGGACGATAATTACACCTGGACGATAATGAAAATTTCCGATATACTGGCAGGAAGTGCCAAAGCCTATCCATCGATTGAAATAGTTCCGCCGCTGAATGGCATCACACGCAGCCAGCTTCTGGACGGAATACGCCCATTCATGGAGTTCAGCCCCAAGTATATAAATGTCACCTGCCACAGGGACGAGATTGAGTTCAGGCAGGAACCCGACGGGACTTTCAGCCGTCATATAGTGAAGCGCAGGGTAAGCGAGACTGCCGTGTGCGCTGCCATCCAAAGCGAATTCAAGATAGAGGTGGTTCCGCATCTTATATGCGGCGGAGTCACAAAAGACGCGATAGAAGCCCAGCTGCATGACTTCAGGTTCATGGGCATCAGCAATGTCCTTGCCCTCAGGGGAGACGGCGGCACGGGCGAAAAGCGTTTCACACCGGAACCGGGCGGATACCGCTATGCAAGCGAGCTTGTGGAGGGAATACGCGCATTTGAAAAGGCGAATGACGCCGAGGGCTTCTTCAGCCTGGGCGTGGGAGCCTATCCGGAAAAACACATAGAGGCGGCAAACATTGAAACGGACATCATCAATCTGAAGAAAAAGGTTGATGCCGGAGCCGATTATATCGTCACCCAGATGTTTTTTGACAACAAGGTCTTCTATGCATTCAGGGACAAGTGCCGTGAGGCAGGAATAAACGTGCCGATAATCCCGGGACTCAAGCCCATATCAACCGCAAGGCAGTTGCAGCTGCTTCCGGAGTCTTTCGCAATTGACATACCTCTGGAACTTACGCAGGAGATTTCCGCCCATGCATCGGACAAGGATGCCGTTTATGAAATAGGCCGGGAATGGTGTATGATGCAGACAAAGGACCTTATCAGAAACAATGTCCCAGCCGTCCATTTCTACACCATGGGCAAGGCCGGAAACGTCGTGAATATCCTGAAGGAATGTTTCTGATGAAAGAGTTGCAGCACATTCTTGGCAGGAGGATACTTGTCCTTGACGGAGCAATGGGAACCATGCTCCAGAAGTACGGGCTGTGCGGCAACAGCGAATCTTTCAACCTTACGCATCCCGATATCATCCTGAAAATCCATAAGGAATACATAGATGCCGGGGCGGACATCATAGAAACCAACTCCTTCAGTGCCAACAGGATATCCCAGAGCGAATATGGCTGCGAGGCGGATGTACCCGCAATGGCGGAGGCTGCCGCACGCATAGCCAGGAAGGCGGCGGATTCTTCGGAGCGGAAAGTGTGGGTGGCGGGAAGCATAGGCCCTACGGGAAAATCACTCTCGCTCTCTCCGGACATCAGCAATCCCGCATACCGCCCTTTCAGCTTTGACGAGGTGGCGGATGCCTATCAGCAGCAGATAGCTGCCCTCATCCGGGGCGGAGTGGACATCCTTCTGCTGGAAACCTGCTTCGACGCCCTGAATACCAAGGCCGCAATATACGCAATCAGCAGGATACCAGGCGCCGCCGATATCCCGGTGATCATATCGGCATCGGCCAGCGACAGAAGCGGACGAACCCTCACCGGCCAGACTCTGGAGGCTTTCTACCGCTCTGTACAGCACGCCAATCTTCTTGCTTTCGGCCTGAACTGCTCTTTGGGAGCGAAGGATATGGCACCACTTATCGCCGATGTGTCGTCCTGGGCAGAGTGTGCGGTAAGCTGCTATCCTAACGCCGGACTCCCGAATGAGATGGGACAGTATGACGAGCTCCCTTCCCAGACGGCCCATGCTGTGCGTGAGATTGCCCTTGCCGGCAATGTGAATATAGTGGGCGGATGCTGCGGAACCACTCCGGAGCATATACGCTGTATAGCCCAGGCCGTGAAGGATATCAGGCCCAGAAAAATGATTGCTGCATCCAAGTGCCTTACTGTTAGCGGTTTGGAGGCGCTTGCCATAGATAAGGAAAGGAATAATTTCACAAATATAGGCGAGAGAACCAATGTGGCCGGGTCCCGCAAGTTCGCAAGACTGATTGCGGAAGGGGATTATGACAGCGCGATGCAGATTGCCGCGGGACAGATTGAAAGCGGCGCGTCAATCATTGATGTGAACATGGATGACGCAATGCTGGATTCCACCGCGCAGATGGAATGTTTCCTTAGGCACATTTCCAACGATCCGGCTGTTGCAAAGGCAGCCGTCATGGTGGACTCTTCACATTGGGAGACCGTTCTGGCCGGCCTGAAAAACGCCCAGGGCAAATGCATAGTCAACTCCATATCCTTGAAGGAGGGCGAAGAGGTCTTTCTGCAGAAGGCCCGCGAGATTAAGGCGCTGGGTGCGGCGGTGGTTGTGATGGCCTTTGACGAAGATGGGCAGGCCACCATATATGACAGGAAGATTGAAATCTGCGCCAGGGCATACAGGCTGCTTACGGAAAAGCTGGCCTTCAACCCGCACGACATTATATTTGACGTAAATGTGCTGGCAATAGGCACGGGCATAGCCGAACATTCAAGATACGGTATAGATTATATAGAGGCGGTAAGGTGGATAAAACAGAACTTGCCCGGGGCACTCACCTCTGGAGGCATATCCAACCTCTCGTTCTCTTTCAGGGGCAATAACGTGGTGCGCGAAGCCATGCATTCCGCCTTCCTTTTCCATGCGATAAAGGCCGGGCTTGATATGGGAATCGTAAACCCGGCCATGCTGAAAGTGTATGACGACGTGGAGCCGGAGCTGCTGCGCTGCGTGGAGGACGTAATTTTCAATTCCGACGATTCTGCCACCGACAGACTTATAGAAAAGGCCGGAAAAGAGCTGGAGGCAAGTGCCTTGATCAAGGAAAAGGGCCAGGGAGCACTGGCCGATGCGGGTGCATCCCTCCCTCTGGAGGAAAGGCTGGTCCAGGCGCTTGTGAGGGGACGCGGTGAACGTCTACGGGAGGATATCCTTGAATGCATGCAGAAATATCAGCGGGCGGTGGATGTGATTGAGGGCCCGCTTATGGCCGGTATGGCAAAGGTGGGTGAACTCTTCGGCGCGGGAAAGATGTTCCTTCCCCAGGTGGTTAAATCGGCAAAGATCATGAGGGACGCCGTGGCACTGCTGCAGCCATACCTGGAGCAGAACAGCGGCGGAGCATCGAAACACAAGGTTGTGATAGCCACAGTCAAGGGCGATGTCCACGATATAGGCAAGAACATCACCGCCACCGTGCTTGGCTGCAACGGCTTTGAGGTGCACGACCTTGGCGTGATGGTTCCCAAAGAGGAGATTATTGCCAAGGCTCTGGAGATAAACGCCGATATCATCTGCACCAGCGGCCTCATCACGCCATCACTCTTCCAGATGGAAGAACTCTGCAGGGATCTTGCGGCCAGGAATATGGATATCCCGTTGCTGATTGGCGGAGCCACTACATCGGCCTTGCATACTGCCGTGAAACTTGCCCCTCTATACGGGCATGTGTTCTATGGCTCCGATGCATCGGCCAGTGCGGTGATGGCAACTAGGCTGATGGGCGACAGGGAGAATTTTGAGGCCGAAGAGCACAGAAAGCAGGATGAGATAAGGGCTATATATGAATCCAGGGCTGCAGCTTCGCACAAAACAGCCGAAACCCCTCAGCCGCGTTTCCCGGCCGGAAGCTATCTTGAAGGCCAGGTCTTTGATAATATCCCTGCCACGGAACTTACTGTGGAACAGTTGCTTCCTTTCTTTGACTGGAGGCTGTTCCATGCCATATGGGGAATCAAGGAGACAGAGCGGAATCAGCAGCAGATGCTTGAACTGGACAGGGATGCGCATTCGTGCATAGACAGGCTTGTAAAGGAAAATGGCTGCAGGATTACGCTGGCTGCCAGATTCGATGCCTGCCAGGCAAGCGAAGACATCATCAGATGCCGGGATTATGAATTGCCGATGTTGAGGCAGGAAGATGGGGACAGGCTTTCGCTTTGCGATTTTGTTGCCCCAGCCGTATATGGGAAGCCTTCTCCCGTGGGAATGTTCGCGATAAGTGTTCACAAGGCGCACAGCCACGGAAACTGCAACTGCGGCCATTGTGAGAACGATTATGAACCGCTTCTGGAAAGGACAGTACGCCTTGCCCTTGCCGAGGCAGCATCCCTATGGCTGGACAGGCACCTTCAGGAACAAGTGCCGCAGGACATCAGAATCATCAAGCCTGCCGCCGGATATGCCAGCTGTCCGGATCATAGCCTCAAAAGGGACATACTTCAACTTCTTCCCGATGCCGGAAAGCTGGAGATCACCCTGACGGAGAGCTGTGCGATGATCCCGGATGCAAGTATCTGCGGCCTGATTTTCGCCCATCCTGTTGCCACCTATCCCGATATTCACAAACTAAGCCCCGAAGCCATCAACCGATATGCCTCCCTTCGCGGCATGACTCCCCACCAAAAGAATATCTTTTTGGGCAACAAACTTATCTGATTTTTTATTAACTTTGCCACGTTAAAGGCATAGTTCCCGTGCTTTGTGTAATCCGTCCATTGAAGGGAACAGATGGACAGTTTATTTCCGATCATGAAAGAGCAGTTCTTTACACCGGAAGTCGAAGTAATCCGTCTTGCTGAGAAAGATGTCATTGCAACATCAGCGGGGGATTAATTATTCATCGACGTTTTCTTGTCGTCCGAGGGTTTACCGTTAGGACGGCATTTTTGTTAAAAATCTATACCCAGCACATATGCGACTTAAATACCAGATGGCCGTGCAGGAGATTGCAGGTACATATATGGCCTTGGCAACAGGTGAAGATTCACACTGCTACAAAAACGTTTTGAAATTGAATGCGACAGGGAAGATTATTCTGGAGATGCTTTGTCAGGAAACTTCAGAAGATGCCATTGTTGCAGAACTGATGAAACGATACGAGGGGGATGAAACTCTCATCCGTTCCTCTGTTTCCAAAATTATTGAAAAATTTGCCTCGGAGGGGCTGATTGCCTGATGCTGCAGGGAACTTTCCATATGGCGGGACATACGTTCTGCATATGCTCTATCTATGCTGAAGTACAGGAGATGTGCAGGGAATATGCCTGCCAGAGCACTCCTGAATTCACCATTCAGACAACGCAGGATGACATTGTTGATGAAGACCGTCAATCGGATGAGACCAGATTGGCCGAAGGTCTTCCTCCCCATAAATTCAGCGAAAGCTATCTGGAAACTCTTGTCGTATACCGCAAACTCTGTTCCAGATTGCTGCAGGAGAACATACTTCTGTTCCATGGCTCTGCTATAGCCGTGGACGGCAAGTGCTACATTTTTACTGCCCGCAGCGGTACGGGCAAAAGCACACATGCAAGTCTTTGGAGAAAAGTGCTGGGTGAAAAGGCTATAATGGTAAATGATGATAAGCCGCTGATTCATATCCGGGACGGAAAGGCTATGGTTTACGGCACCCCTTGGAATGGGAAGCACCATCTGGGCAATAACATTTCCGCTCCTCTGTGCGGGATTGCGCTGTTGCAACGCGATGCAAAGAACAGTATCCGGCTCGTGGGTATAGATGAAGCGCTGCCTATGCTCTTGGAACAGTCATATCTACCTAAACAGGGGGGGGTAATGCTACCTTTTATAGAATTGGTGGGACAGTTGGCACAAAGCGCTCCGCTGTATCTGCTTAGATGCAATATGGAGGATGATGCCGTTAAAGTGGCATACGAGGGCATGACAAATGAGCACATTTGAAGATATTATCACTCGTGAGGGGCATCTTGTCTACACAAACGTTGGTAGAAGCATGATGCCTTTGCTGCGGCAGGGGCGGGATTTGATGGTTATTGTTTCAAAGCCTGAAGGCAGGTTGAAACGCTATGACATCCCTTTGTACAAAAGGGACGATGGAAAGTATATACTTCATCGTATCTTAAGGGTTCGCCCGAACGATTATGTCCTGTGCGGTGACAACCAGTGGCGTCTTGAGAAGGGAATTACAGACCGTCACATAATAGGCGTGCTTCAGGCTGTGGTCCGTGACGGGAAAACCATTCCTGTAACAGACCGCAAAATGAGGCTGTATGCCCATCTTTGGTGTGATTTCTATCCGGTTAGGGCTGCCATTTTCTGGATACGGGATCTTGGGAAAAGATTAAGGCGCTTCAAAAGACTATGACGATGCTGAAACGCATATATGAGATGCTTTCACCGGACGACAGGAAATCTTGTCTGAAGGTGGGGTTGTCTGTTTTTGTGCGGTCAATTCTTGATTTTGCTGGTATTGCGGCGCTGATGCCTGTTGTTGCATTATTGCTGGGTGATAATCCTGGCGGCGCCAGGGCCATGATGCTATGCGTTGCTGTCCTTGTGTTCATACTCCTCAAGAACGGTATCTGCATCCTGATAATCAGATATCAGACGGGATTCCTTCTTAGGTTGTATCGGAAGCTCAGTCTCCGGATGTTTTACACTTATTATCACAAGGGGCTGTTGTTCCTCAAGAACCATAGTACGGCCCAACTGGCCAACGAAGTGAATTTTGTCTGTTACGCCTTCAGTCTCAATATCCTCCAACCTATCACTCAGATGTTGGGAACAAGTGTGCTGATTGTGTTGTTGGCAGTCGCCCTATCTGTGTGGCAGCCTTTGGCCGGACTTATACTGTTTATAGCAATATTGCCGGCAGGATATCTTTATGTTCGTCTGCTTCGCCAAAGGATACGCAGGTCCGGAAAAGAAGAGATTGTGGCACGACGCAGCCAGGACAGAATGGTTATCGAGGCATTTCGTGGATACAGCGAATTGGAAGTCAGCGATGCATACAATATGATAGAGAACACTTTCTTGAATGGTGTAGACGCAATTAACAGGTCTCGTATGCGTTTGGAGACCGTTCAGTCTGTTCCGCCATTGATTAGCGAAGTGGCGATTGTAGTGTGCATGGCGGTGTTGCTTTTCTTCAGCCAGGGAGATATGAAGGTTGTGGGCGGAATGTTTGCCATTGTGGCTTTTCGGCTGATGTACTCCGTAAGGTCAATGTTCAGCGACTGGACTCTTTTACGCAACAACAGTTATTGTGTTGATATCATTGCTGATGCTATATGTGATTCGCAGGGTAATCAGTCAGAGCAGATTCCTGCGCTTTCATTCCGTCACGATATAGTTGCAGAAAATATACGATTTGCCTTTCCGGATTCAGCTACAGATATTTTCAACAATCTGTCATTTCGCATTCTCAAGGGTGAGCGCATTGGTGTAAAAGGAGTTAGCGGATCTGGAAAAAGCACTCTTTTGAATATCATGCTGGGATTCTATCCCGTTAGTGAAGGACGTATTGTCATTGATGGACAGCCTTTGAAACAGGAAATGCTTAAAAGCTGGCATCGGCTGATAGGATATGTTCCGCAGGAGGTGTTCATCATAAATGGTGACCTTGCACAGAATATTGCATTGGGACAGGAAAATATTGATGAGGACAGGATATGGGATGTTTTGGAACAGGTGCAATTGAAAGATTGGGCAGAGTCACTTCCCGATGGCCTGTATACCTCTTTGGGAGAATATGGAAGCCGTTTGTCCGGCGGACAGAAACAGCGAGTGGGAATTGCCCGGGCCCTGTATAAACAGGCGGAGGTCCTTCTTTTTGACGAAGCCACTTCATCGTTGGACAGTGAAACGGAGAGGGAGGTGAATAATGCAATTCAGCAGCTGTCAGAGTCTTGCCGAGAAATCACTATGGTAATCATAGCACATAGGGAAAGTTCCCTGTCTTTCTGCCATCGGATCATCGAATTGAAGTAATATTAGCAAGTAAGTTCTTTAAAAAGTTTCAGCTATGGAAGTTATACCAAGTTTTCAGGTGGATCATTCCAACCTTAAGCCGGGAATCTACATTTCGCGCCAGGACGCGGTGGGGGATACCTGTTTCACCACATACGACATCCGCATGACCGCATGCAATCACGAGCCTGCCATCCAACCGGCGGCGCTGCACACCATAGAGCATCTGGTGGCCACTTATCTGCGCAACCATCCTTCGTGGAAAGTGAATATCATCTATTGGGGGCCGATGGGCTGCATGACGGGCAACTACCTGATAGTGAAGGGCGCCTATCCTTGCCAGGAGATACGCGAGCTGATGGTTGAGGCCTTCACCTTCGTGCGCGATTACAACGACGTAGTGCCCGGTACCACTGCCGATACCTGCGGCAACTACCTGATGCACGACCTTCCCATGGCAAAGTGGGAAGCCGAGCGCTATCTTGCCCGCCTTCAGAACGATTTCTGCTGCGAGTATCCCGGCCTTGTGCGCCCAACCCTTGAAGACGGCAAGACCTTCTTTGATGCTTAGAAGCCGTTCTGTAATAATCCTACTTCATTTCTCGTCCGCTATAATAAATTTCGAGAACTATTACATAACAGCTTCTAGAAGTCATTCAATGAAAACTCTAATTATAGCCGCCGTCGCGGGAATCACCCTGCTATTCCAGAACAAGGGTACCACGCAGCAGGATTTCCGCATCCCGGCATTATGTTCCGACAGAAAGGGCCATATCGTGGCTTTCGCAGACAGGCGCTACAGCGACCGCGGGGCCGATATCGGGGCAGGAGAGATAGATATCCAGAGCCGTATCAGCAACGATTACGGAAACTCCTGGGATGGTGATTGCGATAATCCGCGCACCGTGATTGACGGCATCGGGGGCGATGGCTTCGAATGCGCCCATGGCGATGCCGCAGTGGTGTGCGACCGCAACAGCGGAGAGATTCTTCTGATATGCGCATCCGGGGCAGTGCGTTATCCCGACGGGGGTTGTCTTGTGGGCCGATATTACAGTACCGACGGAGGAATTACTTTTACAGGAGGCGAAATGACCGAAGAAAACGGGCTTCCTGCAGAACTTGCCGCATCCCGTAAATTCTTTTCCAGCGGACGTATATGCCAGAGCCGCAGAATAAAAAAGGGCGAATATTTCCGTATTTATTCTGGTGTACCCTGTTCCGGAGGCGGCCAGGTGGTGTATTCAGACGATTTCGGCAGAAACTGGACTTGCCTTGGCGCCCCTGTTCCCGATGCGGACGAGTGCAAGGTGGAGGAACTGCCCGATGGTAGTCTGCTTCTTAGCAGCCGCATAAGGGGAGGCAAGCCCGGAAGGATGTTCACTGTGTTCACTTATTCCGGCCGAGGTTGGCAGGAAGGGCAGTGGAGCCCAAGCGTGGTGGCTTCCGGAGTTACTGCCGCGGCATGTAACGGTGAGATCCTTCTTGTTCCCGCAACGTATCCCCGTCCGGATGGCAACTGGATCTTGCTCCAGAGCGTGGCCAGAAGCGACAAACGCGAGAACGTTTCCATCTATTGGAAAAGGCTGGGGCCGAAGGACGATTACAGGAATCCGAATTTTTATAATGAATGGGACGGCTGCATGCAGGTGTGCCAGGGCACATCGTGCTATTCCACCATGGTGCCCGACGGCCAGGGAAACATAGCCTTCATGTGGGAGCAGAACAATATATGGCGCGACTGGATAGAAAGCTACGACATCATGTTCCGCAGCATCCCCCTTCAGGAAATCATCACCGCACGGTAAGAAGCTTTATCCGTTACAACAGCAGTTTGGATAGTTCTTTTTCGCAGCCCGGGAAGAAGGTGGTGATGCGATCCGTGAGAATGCGGTAGGATTCCTGAGCTGAGCAGTCTGGAATAAGGACCGATGCCGCCGATGACTCTGTTTCTACCGATGCCTCTGTTGCCGCAGCTGATGAGCTTGCCGCCTTTATTGATGCCGGGCCTGAAGTTCCTGGCGATGATGGGGTAGGGCTGTCACCATCGATGAATTTTACCCAGAATGGCTGCTTGCTGTTCTGGGTTTTGCCATCTTTGGCCGATGGAGTGCCGCCGTTTTGGGACGGTGGTATCTTGCTGTCTTGGGTTTGGGTGCCGAAGAGAGCTTCGGGGGTGGTGAGGGAGGCGCGCTGCCAGCCGGAATATTCGCAGTTGGGGCCGCGATAGACCCTTTGGAAGTCTCCGGTGAGCACATAGCAGCCCATTTCCAGGTACTGGAGCGTGAAGTCCAGGGCCGTCTTCTTGATCTTGGGCAGCAGGTATTTCTCCATGTGGCCGCCAACGCTTTTGCGATCTTCGGCCGGAATCCTTTCCTCCAACAGTTGCCTCAGTTCTCCGCTCTCCAGAGATCCATATTCCTTGATGGCGTCCAGTGCTTCCTTGGCCATCAGGGCGTTTAGCCTGTCGTCCACTGTTCTGAGGCCTCCGTTTTTGATTCTGTCGTCCAAGGTTCCGGGTGCTTTCCTGCCTTTCTGCCCGCCAGGGCATCCGAGTGCCATCGGCCCATCCCCATCGGCCAGTATCCTGTACTTTTCCTGGCTGCGGCGCCAGTTCAGCAGATGGCCGTAATACTCGGCCGTTGCAAAGCCGGCTTTGCGGCGCAGATACTTGCCGTAGGCCACCTCGCCGCTCTGGATTACGTCAATCTTCCAGTCCCATGGGCCAAGCTGATGCGAAGACATGAACCAGCACTCTGCCGGCGTCATCTCCTCTATGCTCCAGCCCGGGATGCCGCATCTGAAAAACGGCACAATGCCGTAGTGGCGTATCGCCTCCAGCATCCTTTCCGGACAATCTATCTTCCCTTGCCAAATTTCCACGCTGCAAATATACAGATTCTGCGGAATTTTGTAAATTTACGCTATGAACTTTATTGGAAACATCATCTGGATATTGCTGGGTGGCCTTGTCACCTCGGTAATGTATATACTTGCAGGCGTCCTGTTCTGCATCACCATTGTGGGAATCCCTTTCGGCTACCAGCTGATCAAAATCGGCCTTTACGCGTTTTGCCCATTCGGCAGAGAAATGACCTTTGATGAAGGCGAACCAGGTTGCCTCTCCATCATCGGCAATCTCCTTTGGATTCTTTGCGGCTGGTGGGAAATTGCCCTGGTGCACATGATTTGCGGCCTTATCTTCTGCATCACCATCGTCGGCATCCCATTCGGCATACAACACTTCAAGATTGCAGCCTCATCCATCTTCCCCTTCGGCCAAAGCAACCGAAGAATTTTATAATGACTTTTTTATAAAGGTCTATTTAGCGGAATCATCCATTAGATTACCGGCATCGATTTCCGGTTGAATGAAATTGTTTTGTGCATATTCCCAGAGTATCTTTGAACCTTTAGCCGATTGGGCATTGCGTTCCAAGACTTCGGATAATTTCCGGCCGCCCTCACGCCATGCACGGCCATGGCTTGCATGCTGGAGCATCAGCGGTTGGAAATTGTCCAGTGTGTGAGCGAACCTGGATTCCGGAGTCTGCGCAGCTTCGAACTCATCCCACAGGCTGTGGAATCGGGCGGCAAGATCGGAAGGAAGTTGAGAGTATAATCTATCGGCAGCCGCCAACTCACGTTCGCGCTGGCTTTTCTTCCCCTCTTCGTCATAGGCGAAGGTGTCACCGGCATATATTTCAACAAGATCATGAACAAGCAGTATGCTCACCACCTTCAAGACATCAACCTCCTGGTTGGAATACTCCGAAAGCAGCAATGCCATGACAGCCATATGCCAGGCATGTTCCGAATCATTCTCAAGACGTTCTCCGTCTGTAAGGAATGTCCGCCTTTGTATGAACTTCTCCCTGTCGATCAGTTGGCAGAAGTCCACAATCTGTGATAACCTATCCTTCTCCATAATATTATCCTCTGAAAGAACAAAGTTACAAAAATTCATGTACTCTTTGCTGTGGGACGGTGGGTATTCGGCCTTGTTATGTGTGTTGAGTATCAATACGTTAAAACAAGTCTTTAGGATTGCAAGAAAGGAAATCTTCAACCGGTATTCCCCCGTCACCTACAACAAAGCAGGCAACTGGATTGAACATCTTTTTGAATTCCACAAGGCCAGCATTGGATCTGTCCTGATTGCTCTTCACCTCTATTGCAACGAGTTTCCCCTTTTTCTCAAGGATATAGTCAACTTCGTTGTTCTTATAGTCTCTCCAGTACCACACCTTGTAATCGCCTTCGTATGCATAACTTGTGATATGAGCGCCCACGGCAGATTCGTAAATGCGTCCCCAATATTTCCTGTCTGTATAAGCCTGCTCAAATGTCTTGGTCGCATACACTGTCTTTAGGGCATTGTTCATCACCTGATGTTTAGGTGCACTGGCCCGTTTGCGAGCATCGTCGTTTGAGTATTTCCCCAATGCGCATACAAGTCCCGCCTGGCCTAGCAGATTCAGATAACCTGATATGGTGGTGGTATTGCCGGCATCCATCATCTGTCCCATCATCTTGGTCAGTGAAAGTTCCTGACCTGAATATGAGCATGCAAGTTCGAATGTCTGACGCAGAAGTGCCGGCTTGTTTACTGGCGCGTCAATAAGTATATCCTTATTGATTGTGGCATCTACAATAGATCCTGAAATATACTGAAGCCACCTCTCCGGGTCCTCTACAAGAGGCGCCGCACCCGGGTAAGCCCCATAATATATAAACTTGTTTACATCCCAGCCGAAAGCCTCCTTGAATTCTGCATAGTTCCAATGGCTCATGACTATCCTTTCAAATCGTCCGGCTAGAGAATCCGCCAATCCCTTATCAAGAAGAACACGGGAGGACCCCAAAAGAATAACTTTGAGATTCACATCGTTGAAGCTGTCATCATCCCATTCTTTTTTGACGACCTCACTCCAGCCGAAGATCTTCTGGACCTCATCGATTACCAGTATCAGTTCACCAAGACCCTCAACTTTCATTTTTGCCCTGGCAGAATCCCAACATTGAGAAATCCAGCCTGTATTTGTTGCAGGCACATTATCCGCAGTAAAACGGATGAAAGGGATATCGGTATCTGTCAATACCTGCTTGACCATAGTTGACTTTCCAACCTGGCGAGGCCCCATCACAACTTGAATAAAACGCCTGTTCTCCTTTATCCTCGCTGATAAAATAGTGTAGTGTTTTCTCTTGTACATAAATTTACTCAATTCACTGCGTAAATTTACTCATTCTAATGGATAAACCAAAATATTTCCACAAAGGATTAGAAGTGTGTCAAAATCACTGCTGTGCGGAGCTGCGCATATACAAAAAAAGAAACCGGCCAAAAATTGCTTTTTGGTCGGCCCCTTTTCGTTGTCTCCGGTATGATGTGTGTTGAAAATCTCCTACGAATTGTATGCGGTCTCGCCGTGCTCGTAGATGTCCAGGCCCTCTTCCTCGATGCGCGGTTCCACTCGTATGCCTTTCCATTTGTCAAGGACGTAGAACAGAGCGTATCCTGTGACAAAAGACCATGCGGCAACAACGAGACATCCGAGAGTCTCCACTCCAAGGAAGCTCCATCCTCCGCCGTAGAGCAGTCCGCCCTCGGTGGCAAACACTCCTGTAAGAATTGTGCCAAGCATACCGCAGACTCCGTGAACCGATACTGCACCTACAGGATCGTCGATATGCAGAACCTTGTCCAGAAGCGATACGGAGCCTATCATTGCCGCACTGCAGAGCACACCTATGATTGCAGCACCTCCGACTGATACCACGTCACAGCCGGCAGTAATGCCTACCAGGCCTGCAAGGATGCCGTTGCAGACAAGCGAGAGAGAGGCTTTCTTGTAAAGCAGCCATGTGATGACCAGAGCGGTCATTCCGCCGGTTGCAGCAGCCATGTTGGTGGTGACCATTACATGCGATATGGCTCTGGCGTTGTCAGCTCCGCTTGCCGCGAGCTGAGATCCGGGATTGAAGCCGAACCATCCGAACCATAGGATGAATACGCCCAGCGCGCCAAAGGTGAGATTGTGGCCGGGAATGGCGTTTGACTGGCCGCTCTTCGAGTACTTGCCCAACCTTGGTCCCAGAATGATCGCGCCTGCCAGACCTATCACGCCGCCGCAGGTATGTACCACAGTAGATCCGGCGAAGTCATGAAAGCCCATCTCGCTGAGCCATCCGCCGCCCCAGGCCCAGTGACCTTCGATGGGATAGATGATGGTGGATACCAGAATGGAGAAGATGACATACATGGAGAATTTGGTTCTTTCGGCCATGGCTCCGGATACGATAGTGGCAGCTGTGGCGCAGAAAACGGTCTGGAAGATGAAGCTGCATTCTACAGGAATGTTGGAGTCTCCAAAAAATGAAAAGTCAAAAAGGTGAATCTCTCCTATGAAGCCGTTGCCGCTTCCGTGCATGAGGCCGAAGCCTATGGCCCAGAACAGGATTGATCCCGCCATGAAATCTACAAAATTCTTCATCAGGATGTTGGCCGAGTTCTTGGAACGTGTGAATCCTGCTTCAACTATTGCGAATCCGGGCTGCATGAAAAACACCAGCATCGCTGCAATCAACACCCATACTGTATCGAGACTATTAATCATTGTTTCCATAATTCATAGAGGTTTAATCATTTACTTAATATCTGCTATTACACTGTCTCCGTGTTCTCCTGTGCGGATCGACCATGTGTCGTCCACCGTGCTTACGAAGATTCGTCCGTCGCCCACCTCTCCGGTGTGTGCGGCTTTCAGAATCGCATCCACTGCCGGCTGCACGAACTGGTCTCGGCAAATGATTGTAATCTCTATGCGTGAGATGATGTCCGTGCTGTACATGACTCCACGATAGATTCTGTCCTGTCTGTCCTGGCCTATGGCCTTGACCTCCGAGTAGGAAAACCAGTTGATGTCTGCCTCGAAAAGGGCATCCTTCACTTCGTCGAACTTGGTTCTCCTGATGATGGCTTCGATTTTTTTCATAAGAATAAAATTTAAGATTGATTATTAAAAGTGTTTTGTTAAAGTGCGTTTTCATGAACATCCATCACGGCTCTGCCGCTAGGGTCGTTCATATTCTTGAATTTTTCATCCCATGCCAGGGCCTCTGCTGTGGAGCAGGCTACGCTGGGAACGCTTGGCACGCTTCTGGCTGCGCAGTCGCTAGGGAAAAGTTCGGAGAATATACTGCGGTAATAGTATTCTTCCTTGTTCATAGGCGGGTTGATAGGGAAGCGCTCTGCCGCATGGGCCATATCTTCATCGCTTACCATCTCGGATGTCATCTTCTTAAGCGAGTCGATCCAACTGTAACCAACTCCGTCCGAGAACTGTTCTTTCTGTCTCCATGCTACGCTCTCCGGGAGCATGTCGGCAAATGCCTCGCGGACCACTTTCTTTTCTATTGTCTTGCCGGGACACATCTTGCATTCCGGGTTCATTCTCATTGCTACATCTATGAATTCCAGATCCAGGAACGGAACTCTGCCTTCCACGCCCCATGCGGACAGGGATTTATTGGCTCTGAGGCAGTCGTACAGATGCAGCTTGCTGATCTTGCGTACGCTCTCTTCATGAAAAGCTCTGGCATCCGGAGCCTTGTGGAAATACAGGTAACCTCCGAATATCTCGTCTGCACCTTCTCCGCTCAGCACCATCTTTATGCCCATGCTTCTGATGACCCTTGCCAGCAGATACATCGGAGTGCTTGCCCTGACCGTTGTGACGTCATAGGTCTCGATATGATAAATGACGTCTCTCAAGGCGTCAAGGCCTTCTTGCACTGTGTAGTTGATTTCATGATGGACAGTGCCTATGTAATCTGCAACTTCTCTGGCCTTTGCCAGATCCGGGGCACCTTTCAGACCGACGGCGAAAGAATGAAGTCTTGGCCACCATGCGTCCGAGGTGTCTCCGCTTTCCACTCTTTTTGTGGCAAACTGGCGGGCGATGGCCGAAACTACGGAACTATCCAGGCCTCCGGAGAGAAGAACGCCGTAAGGAACATCACTCATCAGCTGACGCTTCACGGCTGCGGTAAGAGCCGTCCTTATATCCTGAGGCGAAGTCGAGCCGTTCTGCACTGCATCATAGTCAAACCAGTCTCTGGTCCACCAGCGTTTCATCTGGCCGTCTCCGCTGTAGAGGTAGTGGCCCGGAAGGAAAGGCTCATACTCGTCGCAGAAGCCTTCCAATGCTTTCAGTTCGCTGGCAACATAGGTTTCTCCGCCGGAAGAATGCCCTATATAGAGTGGAATGACGCCGATAGGATCCCTGGCTATAAGATATTCGTTCTTCTCAATGTCGTATAGTGCAAAGGCGTAGATGCCGTTGATATCTTCTAAAAGACCGATACCTTTCTCCTGGTACAGTGCAAGTATCACTTCGCAGTCGGAACCGGTCTGGAAGTCATATTTGCCAGCCAGTCTGTCGCGTATGCTCTGGTGGTTGTATATCTCTCCGTTTACAGCCAGTACAAGCTTTCCGTCGGGGGAGTACAGAGGCTGACCTCCCGATAAGGGATCCACAATTGCAAGGCGCTCGTGTGCCAGCACACAATGTTCATTGCTGAATACTCCGCTCCAGTCAGGACCGCGGTGACGGATTTTTGAAGACATTTTTAGGGCCTTTGCCCTCATAGCCTGGGCATCTGAGCTTGAACCGAAGATTCCTACAAAACCACACATAATACAGAATGTTTAAAAGCTTTAACAAAAAAAAGGCTGATCCTCATCGGACCAGCCTATCTATAAATATTAAATTGATTTACTTCCTCTACATCATATTACCGACTGGAGAATAATACACAGAAGCAATCAAAACCTGCTGGTTCTGATTATTATTCTGGTTATTCTGCTGGTTAAAAAGGAACATGATGTGCTGTTTCGTTGCGCAAATATATTACCGTAATCTGGAAAAAACAAAAAAATCAGAAGAAAAGTGCAACGCCGCAGACCAGGTCAATTATTCTTGCAGCGATGTCCTGTGGCCTGTCAGCCAACAGCTGCCCGTGGTTCATTCCTTCAAATACTTCA
>JAKSKO010000038.1 GCA_024401715.1 Bacteroidales bacterium | reverse complement strand
GAAAGTAAAAGACATTTTCACCTACGGCCAGGAGATCACCTACTACGGTCCTATGAGCGTCGCTGATTTCACTGACGCATTCAAGGCTGCATACAACGTAAACACTCCATGCCCTAAGCTTCCAGAGAAACACAACATCTCAACTCCTGTTACCAAGAACGAGGTATTCCTTGTACAGTATGACGCAAAACAGCTCTACTACAACCAGTACAGCTGCCGCGACGAGAAATTCAACCCTGAAACCGAAACAGTTACACGTCTGTACAACAACTACTTCGGTGGCGGCATGAACGGCATCGTATTCCAGGAGATGCGTGAGGCACGCGGTCTTGCATACTCTGCGAACGCACGCTTCTACACTCCTTCATATCTGGACGACAACGCCTATTTCATGGCTTTCATCGCAACCCAGAACGACAAGATGAAAATTGCAATCGAAGCATTCGACGACATTATCAACAACATGCCTCAGTCCGAAGCTGCTTTCAGCATTGCAAAGGAGAATCTCATCACCAACCTTCGCACAGCGCGCACAACAAGGCAGAACGTGCTTAACGCATATAAAAACTGCCGCCGACTGGGCCTTGAGGCTCCTATGACAGAGCAGGTATTCACCGAGGCTCAGGACATGACCCTTGCCGATATCGTTGCATACCAGCAGCAGAACATCAAGGGCCGCTGTTACAAATACGGTATCCTTGGTGATATCAAAGACCTTGACGTGAAATATCTTCGCACCCTGGGCCCTGTAACCATAGTACCTCTCAATGATATCTTCGGATTTTAATCCGGGGATATCATAACAAAAAATAAACCGACCTTTGCGGCCGGTTTATTTTTTATAATCGTTCAATAAACTTATTTAGCGATTTTGATTTGCATTTCCAAACAACTTCGTTATTTGGCAATGACACGAGCCATTTCAAGAACTTTGTTTGAGTAGCCCCACTCGTTGTCGTACCAAGAAACAACTTTAACGAAAGTAGGATCGAGCTGGATACCTGCTTTAGCGTCGAAGATAGAAGTCTTAGGACAATCGCGGAAGTCAGTTGAAACTACGCACTCGTCAGTGTAACCGAGGATGCCCTTGAGCTCGCCCTCAGAAGCCTCTTTCATAGCTGCGCAGATCTCCTCGTAAGAAGCCTCTTTGTTAAGCTCTACAGTAAGGTCAACTACAGAAACGTCTGAAGTAGGAACACGCATTGCCATACCTGTAAGTTTGCCGTTGAGCTCTGGGAGAACTTTACCTACTGCTTTTGCAGCACCAGTTGATGAAGGGATGATGTTCTCGAGGATACCACGGCCACCGCGCCAGTCTTTCTTAGAAGGACCGTCAACAGTTTTCTGAGTAGCTGTAGCAGCGTGAACTGTAGTCATGAGACCACGTTTGATACCGAATTTGTCGTTGAGCACCTTAGAGATAGGAGCAAGACAGTTAGTTGTACAAGAAGCGTTAGAGATGATGTCCTGGCCTTTGTAAGTAGTGTGGTTAACACCGTAAACGAACATAGGAGTTGCGTCTTTTGAAGGAGCAGACATGATAACTTTCTTAGCGCCAGCCTCGATGTGTTTGCGAGCTTTCTCATCAGTAAGGAAGAGACCTGTAGACTCAACTACAACGTCAGCCTCTACCTCGTTCCATTTGAGGTTTGCTGGATCCATCTCTGCAGTAAGGCGGATTTTCTTGCCGTCAACTACAAGGCAGCTACCCTCTACAGATACCTCATGGTTGAAGTAACCGTGAACAGAGTCATACTTAAGCATGTAAGCAAGATAATCTGGATCGAGGAGGTCATTGATACCTACAACCTCGATGTCGTTTGAGAAATTCTCAACAGCGGCACGGAAGACCATACGTCCGATACGTCCGAAACCGTTAATACCAAGTTTGATCATAATTGTGTTTTAATTTATTAAAGAGTTGTTTTTAAACAGTTCAATTTGCGAAACAAATTTACTAAAAATGTTTGACTTTAACTATATTTGTTAAAAAATTTTTCAATGCGTTACTACATCATTGCAGGAGAAGCTTCCGGAGACCTTCACGGCAGTAATCTGATGAAGGGTTTGTATGCCGGAGACCCTGATGCCGTAATACGTTTCCGCGGCGGAGAGCTTATGACAAAGGTCTATGAGCAGATGAGCCGTACAAGTGCTTCCAATGCAGGTTTGGCCCATGATTACAGGTCCGGCGCCGTAATGGGATTCATGGAGGTGATAATGAACGCCAGGACACTTCTAAACAACCTGGAAGACTGCAAGGATGACATTTTCGAGTTCTCCCCTGATGTGGTTATCCTTATAGATTATCCCGGTTTCAACCTGAAAATTGCCGAATGGGCCCACAAACAGGGTTTGAAAGTGTTCTATTACATTGCCCCGAAAGTTTGGGCCAGCCGTGAAGGACGCATAAGGAAAATAAAGAAATACGTGGACAAGCTGTTCATCGTCTTTCCTTTCGAGATCCCGTTCTTCAGGAAACACGGTGTGGATTTCTGCTTCTGCGGCAATCCGCTGGTGGATGCTGTGGACAACTCCCCCGCCAAGAAACAGAACCGCGATGAATTCCTGCAGGAAATCGGCATTCATCCGTCCAAGAGGGTTATTGCCATGCTAGCCGGTTCCAGGAGCATGGAAGTTAGGATGATGATGCCCCTTTTCACGAAAACAGCGGCCATCCTGCATGCCGATCCCCGCTTCAAAGACTTCGTTTTCATAGTGGCCGGAGCGCCGGGCAGAAAGATTGAAGACTATGGTTCTTTTGACGACTCTTACATGAAAATTGTCTTTGGAAAGACCCAGCAGATAGTAAGTGCGGCCGATGCGGCAGCCATAAATTCCGGCACCGCTTCACTGGAGGCGGCGCTGCTTGGCACACCGCAGGTTGTAGCATACTTATTCCCTTCAAAGATAACATATTACATTGCCAGACTTATAGTAAAGATTAAATATATCTCACTTGGAAATCTATGTCTGGACAAGCTTGCTTTCAGGGAGCTTTACGACTATGACAATTGTGTCCCCGAGGTCCTTGCGCAAGAACTTCAGCGCCTCGTGTACGACCAGTCCTACCGCCGCAGGATGATGGAGGATTACAACGAGATAAGAAAGTCTCTCGGCGGCAGCGGAGCCTCAATCTCCGTAGCTAGAAAAATGATAGAGGAATTAACCAACAGCAAATGATATGGTACGCGTTTATTGCAAGAACACCGGTACAAAAAAGGAAATCGCAGAAGGTTCATACCTTCAGGACATTATAGAGGATTTCAATTTCGAACGTCCCTACCCCATTTTGGCCGCCAAGGTGAACAATGTTGTGGAGGGCCTGAAGTTCCGCGTGTACAATAACCGCGACGTGGAGTTTCTGGATTACAGAAGCTATGAAGGCCGCAACGTGTACTGCAGATCTCTGTGTTTCGTGCTAAGCAAAGCCGCACAGGACGTATGCCCGGGCTGCAAGATAACCCTAAGACGCCCTATATCCAAGGGATATTACATAGAGCTTGCCAAAGCCGACGGAGGAAAGGTTACAGAGCAGGATGTAACGGACATACGCCACAGAATGCAACAGATTATCCTGTCCAAAGCCAGTTTCCGCCGCCACGAGGTATACATAGACGAAGCCATAGAGCTGTTCCGCAAGATGGGCTATGAAGACAAGGTGAAACTTCTGTCCACCACGGATGCCGTTTATGTGAGCTACTACAGCCTGGAAGGCACTCCGGACATCTATTACGGCCCGCTTATGCCAAGCGTGGAGCATCTTAAGGTATGGGGCCTGCACCCATTCCACGAAGGCCTCTTCCTGCAGCTTCCAAACCGTCACAGCCCCAAGGAGCTTGCCCCTTTTGCAGACCAGCCCAAGACCTTCGAGATCCTGCGCGAAAGCATGAGATGGAACTCCATAATGGGCCTGAAGAACGTTGGAGACGTGAATATACGCTGTATCAACGGCGGCGCCAAAGATCTCATAGAGATTTCCGAGGCACTGCAGAACAGAAAGGTGGTGCAGATGGCCGATGAGATAAGCAACCGCTTCCATGGTCCGGACAAAGTGCGACTGGTGCTTATCACCGGCCCTTCAAGCTCCGGAAAATCATCCATATGCCGCAGCCTTAGCGTACAGCTTAAAGCCTGTGGTCTGAAGCCTATATCATTCTCTACCGACGATTATTTCGTGAACCGCGTTGAAACCCCGAAACTTCCGGACGGCAGCTACGACTTTGACAATTTCGATACGGTAGACCACGAGGCACTGCAGAACGACCTCATGAAACTGCTTAAGGGTGAGACCGTGGAAGTTCCTGAATATAACTTCGTTACAGGTATAAGGGAGTATAACGGCAAGAAACTGAGGCTGGAAGACGACACGGTTCTTATCATTGAAGGCATACATGCCTTGAACCCGCGTCTCACAGACAAAGTTCCTCAGAAAAGCATATACAAGATTTTCATCAATGCCATTACTTCCAGCTGCCTGGACGATCACAACTGCATTTCCACCAGCGACAACCGTCTGCTGCGCCGCATCATAAGGGATTATCAGAAAGGAGCCTTCAGTGCACGAGAGACCATAGCAAACTGGCCTAATGTACGCCGTGCGGAATCCAAGTGGATATATCCTTTCCAGGAGAATGCCGACGTGCTTTTCAACTCGGCATATCTCATTGAATTCGCGGTTGTAAGAAGCCACGCGGAAAGAATCCTCAATACGGTTCCGAAAAACTGTCCGGAATACAGCGAAGCACACCGCCTTCTGAAGACGCTGCAGTATTTCACCTATGTTTCAGACAAGGATATCCCGAAGACTTCGCTGCTGCGCAGCTTCATAGGCAACGACTAGCCTTTCCTCGTATAGATTATAAGCTTCTGGCCTATACGTATATTATTGTTTTTCAAGCCATTCCACTGTTTCAGCTGGGATACGCTAACTCCGTACCTGTTGGCAATCTTTCCAAGCACATCGCCAGATTTCACCTTATAGACAATGCGATTGCCGTTACCCACAAGGCCATCGGCAATCTTCTTTATATGCACGGGGTCAAGCAAAGAATCCCTTTTGTGCATATACAAAGAGTCTCCTGCATCAATGAAGGCATTGGTGTAGGTCATTGGCAGGCGAAGAACGCAGGTGTTGCTGTCGCCGGGTATGATTTTGTGCAGGTATGCCGGATTAAGGTCCGCCACAAGATTGGAAGGCACACCAACAACTTCCTCCAGCTGCTGGAAATGCAGATTCCTGTTAATATGGAAAGTGTCCACAGGCACAGCTATTGCCGAAGGTGTCGGAACAATATTGTATTCCTTATAATAATGTGTTGCATACAGCGCACCGATGAAAGCTGGCACATAGCCCCTGGTCTCCCTAGGCAGATAGTCATAAATATCCCAGAAAGCTCTTTTGCCACCGCTTCGGCGAATGGCCTTGTTCACATTTCCGGCGCCGCAATTATACGAAGCAATGGCAAGATACCAGTCTCCGAACAGGCTGTATGCGTTTTTAAGGTACCGGGCCGCACCCAGAGTGCTTGTTACGGGGTCCATGCGCTCGTCCATGAAACTGTCTATGCGCATTCCGTAACCCCTTGCCGTCCCGTACATGAACTGCCACAAACCCTTTGCACCCACGCGTGAGGTGGCTGTAGGGCTCATCATGCTCTCCACTATCACCAGGGCCTTAAGTTCCAGGGGAAGGTCGTAATGCGAAAGAATCTCGTCAAAAATAGGCCAGTAATACATGCAGTTGCCCATTATGACGGACATTTTCGCCGGCATCTTCTCGCTGTACAGTATGCAGTATTTCTTAACGGTCTCGTTGAACGGGATGGGAATGAATGAATTCATATCCGATAGCCTCTGCACAAAAACCTCGTCGGAAACATCGGAAGAGAAGCGCTCCCCTTCTATGTCAAACTCTGCAACATTATAGGAATGATGCATGAGATACCATTTGTGAAGCAGGCTGTCGCTGAGTTCGAATTCGGCTTCATAAGGATCCTGAGCCTCTGTGGAAAGGGAATCGATAGTGGCCAGATAGATATCTATAAGCGCCTTCAGGGAGTCTGAGCGCTGTCTCAACTGCAGATTTTCGGCGTTTATCCTGTCAAATTCCGCCTGTGCTTTCTTATTCAGTTTCAACTGCGCCGATGCGTTTGTCAAAAACAAGAGCGAAAGTGCGCTGACGATAAATGCTTTACATAGTGTTTTCATACTCCGGTCAAAACAGCTGATTAAAATCTAAAGCCGACTGATGCACCCACGGCGGGCTGCTGCATGGCAAAATTGTTATTGTCCGGCATGGTAACACTTGGGCCCACACTCATCGAGAGATTGTCGTTCACTTCAAAATTCTGCATGTTCGCAAAGACGTTTGCATCTATTACCTGCAGAAGGTATACGGCAACGCAGGCCACAAGGCTGAAATCCCTGTATCTTCGGTACAGATCCCTGTAGGTCTTGGCCTGGGTGGAATTTATCGGGCAGTCGCCCTGATATCCCGGCTGGGAGACCTCCCTGTATATATCCCTGAAACGTATATAGTTGGTTCGGTTTTCAAAATACAGATGCCCTGCGGTTAGAAGGCCGCCCCAATACACCGGTATTTTCCAGTACTCGCCATTATAGGCCTGTCCAAGACCGGGGCACAGGATGGAATACACCGTAGCGCGTCCTGGAAGCGGTTTTCGCTCCGATTTATAGCTTATGGCACCATCCATCAGCGAGGCATAATAGAATGCGCCGGCTCCCACAAAGCAAAGCGTGCTGGCAAGCCTGTCGCCCGGAAGGCCGCTCTTCTTGTATTTGAAATGCATGGCCACACCGCCTCCTATGCCGGCAGCCATGCCGCTGTAATATATCGGCAGCTTCCAATACTGCTTGTTGTATATCTGTGAGGCGCCGGGAATAAGCAGAGAAGTGCCGAACATGGTTCCTATACGCATGTCCCGTTTACCCGCCAGACCACCGAATATCTCCTTGAAATTGATTATCTTACGGCTGGTATCCGTCACCGATGTACTGTCTGAACTGTATGACTGGCTGAAAACATCCTTCTGGAACTGGGCATGCGAAGGCCTCTCCGCCAAAAGCAGACAGACAAGACAAAGCAATGCTGTGATTCCGATACGAAGTTTCATTTCCTGTTACAGATTATGGTTCTCAAGCGCCTTGCAGAAGGCTGCCACCTCCTCGTCACTTTTGAAACGTATGGTGAAGCTGCCTTTGCCATCGGCACTGCGCTTCACGGCAACCTTATTTCCAAAATACTTGCCAAGCACCTCCGCAACGGTGTAATACTGGTCCGGAATGCTTTCTTCAGATGCCTCCGGCTGCTGCTCCCCTTTCTTTTCAGGAAGGGCTTTGCCGTCTGCAATCTCGCGCACAAGGGTCTCCAGGGCACGTACGCTTAGGCCCTTGCCAATGATTTCATCGCAAAGACGCTCCTGCTGCGCACCGTCCTCCAAACCCAGAAGGACTTTTGCATGGCCCACGCTGATATTACCCACCTTCACGTCATACTGCACCTTTGCCGGAAGTTTCAGCAGACGCAGGAAATTGGTTACCACCACCCTGCTCTTGCCTATCCTTTCGGCCATTTTCTCCTGGGTGAGATGGCACTCGTCAATCAGGCGCTGGAAAGACATTGCTGTTTCTATAGGGTCCAGATCATAGCGTTGGACGTTCTCCACAATGGCCATTTCAAGCATACCCGTATCATCGGCCGAGCGCACATAGGCAGGAATTGTGGTAAGACCTGCAAGCTTGCTTGCGCGGAAACGCCTTTCACCGCTGATAATCTGGTAGCGTCCCCCGCCCACCTCACGCACGGTGATTGGCTGGATCAGGCCCAGGGTCTTGATGCTTGAAGAAAGTTCTGCAAGGGCAGTCTCGTTCCAAGTGACGCGGGGCTGATATGGATTTGGCTCTATTGCGCTAATATCCAGCACCATTATGCCACCCTTGTTATCCTTTGCCGATGTTGCCGGAGTGTTGATGTATTGAACAGGCCTGCGGAAACCGCTAAGGTCTGTGGATGCCCCGCCAAGCAGTGCATCCAATCCTTTACCAAGGCCTCTCTGTGGTTTTGCCATAAACTTCTGAATCTAAAAAAACTATGCCTCTTTGGCCATAACCTCCTTGGCCAGGCTAAGGTAATTTGTTGTTCCTGAACATATTACGTCATGCAGGATAATAGGCTTGCCGTAAGAAGGAGCCTCACTGAGACGAATATTGCGCTGGATAACGGTCTGGAAGACCTTCTCCTTGAACATCTCTCTCATCTGCTGCTCCACCTGGTTGTGAAGACGTGTGCGGCCGTCATACATGGTAATCACAAAACCCTCCACGTCCAGGTTCGGATTGCTTCTCTTCTGCACCAGACGTATTGTCTGCATCAGTTTGCCCAGGCCTTCCAAGGCGTAAAACTCCGGCTGTACGGGGATGACCACCGAATCTGCAGCCGTAAGGCAGTTCACGGTGATGATTCCAAGGCTTGGAGCACAATCTATGATAATGTAATCGTATTTGTCCTTGATGGGATCCAGATGGCTTTTCAGGATGGATTCCCTGTTCTGAACATTCTGCAGTTCCAGCTCCGCACCAACCAGGTTGATGTGTGAAGGAATCATCTGCAGACGGTCTATCTCTGTCTGAATCATGGTGTTCTCTATGCTCTGCTCTCCAATAAGCACCTCATACAGAGTCCTTCCCTGATCGCTGTCCGGAGAAAAGTTCAGACCACTGGTGGTGTTTGCCTGAGGATCGGCATCAATGATAAGAACGTTCCTGTCCAGAACGGCCAGACTTGCCGCCAGGTTGATGGCTGTGGTTGTTTTGCCCACACCGCCTTTCTGATTTGCTACTGCTATAATCTTTCCCATTATACGATTAACATTTATATAACTTACAAATATACTAATATTTTGCCAACAAAAAAAATTACCCTCGCCGGCGGCAAGGGTAATCTGTTTACGTAATCTGTTATGGAATTATGCCTGGTGTGCAGGTCTCAGAAGGTCCATAACTGTCTTAACCGGGTTGAAAGTCTCGATAGGAACCTCCACGAAAACTGTGTTCCAGCGGCTCATGGCACCGTTCCAGAGGCCCGGAAGCTCAAGGGCTTTAAGCTCTCTGCCCTGGAGAGACTTGCTGCTTATGAAGCCTGCATTCTCGTCCACATATTTGGTGAGGTCGAAATTCTTGCCCTCATGGTCTTTGATGACGCAGACAAGGTCCACAGGATTAAAGTGTGTTGCATTTTTCAGACACTCAACCGCATGTGGGTCATTTGGATTGATCTGCGGGCCTTCAAGCACCTGGAGTGAAGTGCTGCCGTCTGCCTCGCGGATGATGAAAGGACCGCCGCCCGGCTCGCCCTCGTTCTTAACCATGCCGCATACGCGAATAGGACGGTTGAGGATGGCCATAAGCTGTGCAGCCTTGTCTTCGCATGCAGGAAGCTCTATGCAAAGCTCTTTCGCAAGGAAAGCCTCAATCTCTGCGCAAAGTTCGGCCGATGGAGCAGCCTGAAGTTTTGCAATATAGCCGAAAATCTGTTTGCGAAGACCCAGCGCAGTACCGATAAGAACCTTTTTCCAGGTCGCAGTTGTTGGAAGATAGCGCTCTACGGAAACGTTATCGATATTCTTGATGCTTACAACATCGGCATCCACGTCATTGAGGGTGTGGATAAGTGCGCCGTGGCCGCCCGGACGGTGGAGAGGCTCTCCGGCATCGGTGAGGAAAGGCTCGTTGTCCGCTGTAACTGCAAGTGTGTCTGTCCACTTGTACTGGAACACGGTTTTGACGTTGTATTTCACATCATATTTCTGCTCGTATTTCTCTTTCACCTCGGCAATTGCCTCGTCAAAGAGACTCTGGTGCTCAGGGGAGATTGTTACATAGAGATTCGCATTCTTGTCGGCACCCTTCATATACTCCTGAGCCTCCACGAAATGCTCTGCAAGTGCAGTGCGGGTCTCATCGGCATAACGATGGAATTTCAATACGCCCTTCGGCTTTGCACCATAGTTCAAACCCTCTGCTCCAAGGGTGTAATCCACCTTCTTGTCTCCCTCCAGCTTGTCAAAGGCTTCGGGATCGTAAAATGCGAATTTTTCGATATTTGAAACAAAGTTGTTAACCACAGTAACATTTTTGTTAAAGAGGTCTTTGAACATTCTGGAAGCAGCTCCGGAAGCAGGAACGAATTTCGCAAAGACAAGTGCGTCACTGCCAGTGGCTTTCTGGGCGCTCTCTGCAATTTCAACAGCAGATTTAACCTCTTCCTCGCTTAGTTTCTTGATACCTTTTTCCGGTGTAGCAGGTGCGATGATATCCATCCAAGGGAAACCATCTTTGAAGCGCTGGATCTCCTGGAGATCTTTCTCGCTGAGTTTGTAATTAGCCATGATATTTTATGATTTGTATTATCCTTATTTAATCCTCTCCATCACTTCCATGCACATCCTTCCGTTGTGGTACGGACACTTCCAGAATCCTGCCCTGTCGTCCACGGTATTCGGACGGAAATCATTGCCCTCTGCCGGAACAACGCTCCAGTACCATTCACCCGAAGGGGCAAGCAGATATTTGTGTATGAAGGCCCAGGTGAGAATAGCTTTCTCCCTCCAATGCTCCTCCCCCGTAACCTGGAACTGGTTGTAGAAGCCAACCACCGCTTCGGCCTGCACCCACCAGTGGCGGTCCGTATCCTTGTGGCCTGTTGAAGGGTCGTATTCGTATATCATACCGGTCATCTCGTCATATCCTTCAAGAGCTGCCTGGGCAATGCCGGTGGAACGTTCCCTCACCGCCTTAAGAAGGTCTTCCCTGCCCAGAACCTCTGCCGCCTCGCAAAGCAGCCATGAAGCCTCTATGTCGTGTCCGTAAGAGAACATCCCGCTGGTTGAATTCCAGTCCTCGTCAAAGAAAAGACCCAGATGGCCGTCCGGACGCAGTATTCTATCCAGGAAAACCCTCACCAGTCCCTCCAGTGCAGCGGCAAGGGCATCATCCTTCCACACGCGATAAAGGGATGTATAGGCCTCCAGAATATGCAGATGAGTATTCATGGTCTTTGCATCATTCTGGTCTTTATCGCTCAGGCGCATGTCCTCTATCGGCTGCCAGTCCCTTGCGGTGGCTTCTATATAGCCGGCTTTCACGCTGTCCCGGCTGTGCTCCTCTATGCAATGGAATAGCTGAATGGCACAATCAAGGGCCTCTTTGTCTGCAGTGGCGCGGTACAGTTCACTCATGCCGTAAATCACAAAGGATAGTGCATAGAACTGCTTGTGAGTGTCGTGCGGCTCCCCTTTTGACGTCAGACTCCAATACACACCGCCGTATTCATGGTCCACGAAATACTTCAGTATATAACCTTTGGCCCTTAGTGCCGTATCCAGATACTCTTTCTTTCCGCATACGCGGTAGGCCGATGCAAAGGTCCAGAGAATGCGTGCGTTAAGTATCGCACCCTTTACGGCATCCTCTTCCAGATTTCCCTTGCCGTCCATGCGGCCATAAAATCCTCCATGCGGGTCCTGCATCCTGTCAATCCAGAACGGGAGTATGTTTTCGGTCAGTTCCAAACCAACCATGCGTGAAAAACTGCTCATATTGAAATACAACAATAAACAAATATATAAAAAAGCTGTATATAATTCGTCCTAAATGTAAATCTCACGGCGGTAATTGTATTTTTCCCTCATAAGTTCGAAGTTTTCAGGCTCGCATCTGAACATGAAGTCGTCCGTAAAGATGGGATAATTATACTGGAATGTTGCCGCAATCTGGCCTTGGGTCTTGTCTTTGAGGTCCAGCCTCTGCGGAATGTCATCCGGCATCTGCGGAGGATAGAAATCATACAACTGATATATGCCGAAGCGCCTTGCAACGGCCTGCACAGCCATTGAAGTGCCGTTCATCTTGCCCTGATAGGAATAGCCGGCAATGTGCGGGGTTGCCACATCGGCCATTTCCAGAAGTTCCCTGTCTATGAAAGGCTCGTTGCACCATGTGTCCAGGACAAGGGCCGAAAGTTTTGGTCTGGCATGCTTCAGAGCCGCTTCATCCACAATCTCTCCGCGTGCGGCGTTTATGAAGATTGCACCGCTTTTCATCTTGAAGAAGAAGTCCTCCCCTGCCATTTTCCTTGTGGTTTCGTCCAAAGGGGTGTGAATGGTGACTATATCGGAATTTGCCAGAAGATAGTCCTGGCTCACAAAATTCTCCTCACCTTCCCTTTGTGCGCGCGGAGGGTCGCAAAGCAGGAGTTTGAAGCCCAGATACCTGGCCATCATCTCTATCTTTTTCCCCACGTTTCCAACACCTATTATGCCTATGGTCTTGCCATCCAGGCTGATGGCATTGTGCGAGCACACCCCGTACAGGGCCGAAAACACATATTGCATAACTCCTCCGGCATTGCATCCGGCGGCATTTGTCACTTCTATATTATGTGCTGCGCAGTAGTCAAGGTCTATATGATCCATGCCTATGGTTGCAGTGGCTATCATGGTAACCTTGCTGCCCTCAAGGAGATTTGCGTCGCACCTGGTTCTGGTTCTTATCACAAGAGCGTCGGCATCGGCCACATCTTCCCTGTTTATATCCATTCCGTTCTTCATCACAACCTCCGCATAAGGGTCCAGAACACCCTCCATGAACGGTATCTTGCTGTCTACGACTATTTTCAGTTTTCCTTCCATAACACCGGCTTTGTTTATTGCTTTCCTCCTTTATTGTCAATGCAGGACTATCTTTGTAACCCTATCCTGGATTCCGCTTAATTCCACGGTTTCACTAGCATCAAGTATTTCATTCATTTTCAATACGATACCATCCAGCTGAAATTGCAGCTGACTGCGCACCAGGGAACTCTTCACCGTCACATGGAAAACACCCTCGCGGAAGAATTTTCCGCTGCTGTAAAATGCCATTCCGCTGGCTTCGTCCCAGGCGCGGAAAACCTCCATATTGAACAGTCCGTAACCCAACCTGTTCTGCGCCACGAACAGACGCAGAATATCACCAAGCGGCTGGGCATTGGTCCTTTCTATCCTAACGGGTCTTGTATTCGCCATTTTCAGCTGTAAAAAATGCTGTGTCCGGGGCAATGTCCCTTATTATAAGCTCCATCCTCCCCCTGTTCGTATCACTAATGAAAATCTGTCCGAAATCGTTGTTGCTCACCATCTTAAGCAGATTGCTTATCCTGTGCACGTCCAACTTGTCAAACACATCGTCCAGCAGCAGTATCGGAGGAAAGCCGTAAGATTGTTTCATGATATCGTACTGCGCAAGCTTCAGTGCAACCAGGAAGGATTTCTGCTGTCCCTG
This sequence comes from Bacteroidales bacterium, assembly GCA_024401715.1. GTDB lineage: Bacteria > Bacteroidota > Bacteroidia > Bacteroidales > UBA932 > Cryptobacteroides. Next base: position 8,281 of record JAKSKO010000038.1, on the reverse strand, counting down.
CGAGCCGCATCGGCGTATGGGCATATCGTCCATGGAAAAATAAAAATCGTCTCTCTGTATTCCAACCGAAGTGTATTTCAAAGCCAGATCCCTGTTCCTGCTTCGCCTAAGTGCCTCTGCAAGACATCCAGCAACGTCCCTGCGGTATTCCACACCCACGACTTCCCTACCGCCCGATAGACCGGCATAGTGCTGTTTCACCGCCAGATCAAGTTCCGCGGCGAAAGCCTGGCGCCTGTCGGCCACATAAGATGCGCAAAGGTCCATCTGATCCTCGATGATACCCATGAGAGCATCGTCTGGAAAGCCGTCTTTCAACATCTTGTTACGCTGCAGAAGAAGCTTGTTATATTTCTGCAATTCAGCAAGATAGCAGCTATCCATCTGGCTTAGTACAGCATTCACGAAACGCCTGCGCTCCTCTCCGCTCTCACTAACAAGACTGCTGTCCTGCGGGCTCACAATCACGATGGGCAAAACACCTATATGGGAACTGATACGGCCAACGGGCTTGTCGTCCCGCTTCAGGATTTTGCCGCCCTCACCGCTTGAAATGACGAATTTTGAAGTGAGACCGTCCTTCATTGCATAGGTTCCGGCAATGGAGAAAGACTGGCATCCGTGGCGCACGCAATACTGGTCCGATGATGCGAACGCGCTCTTAGTCATTGACAGATAATAAATTGCATCCAGCAGGTTGGTCTTGCCCTGGCCGTTGTCACCGCATATGCAGTTGACGGACGGCACAAAATCCAACTCCGCAAGCTTTATATTGCGGAAATCTGATATAATTATTCTCTGCAGGATACCCATAAGGCAAATGTACCAAAATAATTGCACTTTTGACATAAAAAATGTAAATTTGCACTCTTATTTACGGAATTTTAAAATTATCAAACAATATGGCAAAAGAAGTTATGACAGAAAACGAGGCTGCAATTGCAAATGCAGTTTCCAAAACAGAGCAGTTCCTGGAGAAGAACGCAAAACTCATCTGGGGCGTACTTGCTGCAGCAGTGGTTGTAGTTGCACTTGCATATTGCGGCTACCGCTTCATCTACATGCCTCAGAAGGCAGAGGCTTTGCAGCAGATGTCAAAGGCTGAGGCTAATTTCCAGGCCGGCAATTACGAGCTTGCCCTCAAGGGTGACGGTAACGTTCTCGGTTTCGAAGAGGTTATCGCACAGTATGGCAGCAAAGCAGGCAAATCGGTATACCTTTACGCAGCAATCTGCGAGATGCAGCTTGGCAACGCAGAATCCGCTCTGGGTTATGCCAACAAGTATAACGGTAAAGATAAAACACTTGCAGCACGTTGCGAGGCTCTCAAGGGCGACGCTTACGTAAACCTTTCAAACTATGCAAAGGCAGCAGAGTCTTTCAAGAAGGCCGCAAAGACTTCAAACAATCTTTTCTCTGCACAGTACCTTGTAAAAGCAGGTCTTGCATATGAGGCAATGAACCAGAATGCAGAAGCCATGGCTTGTTTCCAGCAGATCAAAGACCAGTATCCTAACAGCGTAGAGGCTGTTGATGTAGACAAATATATCACACGTCTGGAGGTTAAATAGTTATGGGACGCGCATTCGAATTCCGCAAAGAGCGTAAAATGAAACGCTGGGGCCACATGGCCAAGACCTTCACCAAAATCGGTAAGGAGATTACAATTGCTGTAAAACAGGGCGGTCCCGATGTAACCGGCAACCCTCGTCTGCGTTCACTTCTTGCAACTGCACGCAGCGAGAACATGCCTAAAGACAATATCGAGCGCGCAATCAAACGTGCCAGCGAGAAAGACATGGCCGATTACAAGGAGGTTGTATTCGAGGGTCGCGCTCCTCACGGCATTGCTGTGCTTGTGGAGTGTACCACCGATAACAACAACCGTTCGGTTGCCAATGTCCGCAGCTACTTCACAAAATTCGGCGGTTCTCTTGGAACCAGCGGCAGCGTGGAGTATCTTTTCGACCGCAAATGCTTCTTCCGTATCAAATCCCAGAACGAGATTGATATCGAGGAGCTGGAGCTGGACATGATAGACTACGGCGTAGACGAGATTTTCGAGGAGTATGACGAGGAGAAGGAAGAGAAGACAATCTGCATGTACGGAGAGTTCACTTCTTTCAACACAATCCAGAAACACATAGAGGAGACAGATGGTCTGGAGCTTGTTTCTGCAGAGTTCACCCGCATCCCTAACTGTGAGCTTGTAGAGCTTTCAGACGACGACAAGGCAGGCGTGGAGAAACTCCTGGAGAAACTTGAGGAGGACGAGGACGTTCAGAACGTTTACCACACAATGAAAGACTAATCCCCTCCCCAATTCAAATGAATAGCCGCAGGTTGAAATTCAACTTGCGGTTATTTTTTATTTACCGGGGCGCCAGATATAGAGGCGGGAAATGAGGATAACGAAGACGAGAATGGCAAGGATATACCACACAACTCCCATGAATGGAAAGGCGTTGTCAAGGCCGAAGGCCCCAAGCGGAGTGCCCCAGTTCATGAAGAAATAGGGATAGTTCAGCCCTCTGCTGTTGAAGCTCCAGTTAAGAACGTACCCAAGTGATGCGTAACCCAGATAGGACAGGGGCAGCACTATGCCGTAAAGGCAATCGGAGGCCTTCAGGCGCAGGTATCGGCGGCAGAGAATATAATCGGCCACAGAAAGTATCGGGGTGAACACGTGCACGTAGATGCTTTCATTGGCAAAAGGGTGTCCCATGGTTGGGGCCAGCACAAAGCAGAAGACAACCCCGGTTACCGTAATCGCAACTGTGGCCATCAGACTGCAAAGTGAAAGGAATCTTCCCAGGCGGCCGGAATCTGAATGCATCCTTGCCAACCCAACAAGGCACATGAAGGCCACGATGGCCATGATTATATTGCTCTGGGTGGTGAAATACATGAAAACGGACGCCTTCGCCGCAGGTGTGGAAGCCCTTAACACAGAAAAAGTAACACCGAAAACAGAGCTGGCAATTATGCCGCTTTTCAGCAAATATGACAGTATACGTCTCATAGTCTTCTACCATTCGTCCATTCCAAGGGAATCTGTGTGGTTATACTCGATCTTCGTATCCTTGCCGATGTATTTGAACCTGTACAGGCTTACGCCGTCACTTAACGGGCCGTCAAGCACAGACATGCAGGTGTAATAGGTATGTCCTTCCACGAACTTCGTCTTGGAGGTGCCGTCACCCACACCATTGTTCTGATGTACATAGATACCGGTTAGGATCCTGGTGTCATCGGGCCTGAGGTTATCATATATGTTCCTGAAATATTCGCCCGGAGAGGAAGCGTGGCTGGCCCTGACGTCAAGGCTGTCCATGGACAAGCCCACCCACGGAACCGTTGTTACAAGTTCCCTGCTGATGCGGCTGTATGGATATATGTAGTCCCATTCACCATGCACCCTGTAGGCAAAACTGATGTCCTGGTACATGCTGCCCTCATCGGTGTGCACGTTTTTCAGGAAAAGATCTCCGTCAGCCTTGTTGGTCTTCGGATTCACCTGGAAACAGAACACCCAATAGTCTGTGTCCGGCGTCAGGAACTCCGCCAGCATCTTTGTCTTTCCGTAGTTCAGGGAATGTGACGGAAAATCCGCTATATGGTCTTCCATATTCACCAGGTGCTGGTGACGCCAGGCCACATATTTCACGTAGGCGCTGTCCAGCATAAGGTCCATAAACTGCTCCTTGTATTTTTCAGGATTCAGATGATCGGCAGCCTTCTCTACGGCAAAAAGGTAGAAGCCGGGCCTGTCCGGGGTTACCGTCACCTCCATGAATCCGGCGGAAACGCGGTCTATCTTTATATCGAAAAAGATTTTGCCATTGGTATCGGCAAGAGGGTATGGATTGCATGAAACGGCCAGCATAAGCGCCAGCACCGCAGCTGCAAATGATATATGTTTAATCCTTGTCATCTTTCAAAAGCGTCTTAACGGTGAATATGAAGCGGAGTGCGCACATCACATGGGTGCCGTATTCTCCGAAGTTGTACTGGATATTTGCATTCTGCCAGCGCACCGATGCCCTGGTGGCGTTCTCGAAAGGAACGGTATCGTCATTGATGGAATGCATCATATACACAGGCGCCTGCGGCTCCCAGGCAAGGGACAGCACGGAATTCAGCACCATGTACTGGTAAAGCGTAACCATTGCCGTAGACGTGCGGTTCAAGCCATGCTCTGTAAGCAGCTCATCGGTCCTCTTTGTGCCCAGCAGCTTGTTCATCTGGCTTGTGGAAGTGTTCTTCTTCAGGAACCAATCATCCAGGTATTGTGTAACCCTTGGCCCAAGCAGTTTGGTTATAAGATTGTCATCCAGATGGTTACCCTTTACCTGGCCCACAATCACGAAGGGAACGCCGCAAGGATAGGAGGAGACATTGGTCTCCACGAAAGACTCGAAGGTGGCCTTCACGTCATATATGCCGCCACCTGCAAACACGCGCTTGATGGAAATAGGATGTTCGCTTTTCCTGTAGTGATCCCTCTCTATGAGATATTCCACCGCCATTGTGGTACCACCGCCCTGGGAATAACCCATAAGGTATATGTCCTCATGCTTCGGAGCCTTGCCGATCGCCTCCAGGAAAGGGACAACTGCAAGATACATGTCAATTACGTTCTTGGCGGTGAGTTCCATCATGAGGTATGGGTGGTACATGTCACTTGTTGCGCCATAGCCTATATAATCCGGGCACACAAGAGCATAACCCATGGATGCAAGAGGGCCCTCAAGAGGGAAACTGTTGCTTGGAGCCTCGGCATTGGAGCCTATGGTGTAGTGGGACACAAGGATGATGCGTTTCACCGGTTTGTTCGTTGGGAGTATAAGCTTGCCGGAAAGGGTTATCGGGTTGCCCTTGTCATCCGTAGACTGATACACGCCGCTTATCTGCACTACGGATCCCTGGGTGCTCCACTCGAAGAGGTTCTGGGCCAGACTCTGCACGGCAAAGCTAGTGGCCTTGGTATCGTTCTGGAGTTCTGCAACGGAAGATCCGTCAGGAAGATAGGTATCCTGCGGATAACCATCGGAAAGATCCGTGATTTCCTGGCTCTTCACATGGAACATCTCGGGAGTATAGTCCACCTTGTTGAAATCTATATAAAAGGTCTTCTTGAAGGTGCAGGACGAAAGCACTGCAAGCAAAGAAGCAAAAATCAAAAACTTTTTCATACGCATCAGAATGTTACACCTACACTGAAACTGAACAGACGGGTGCCAAGGTAATATACCTCATGCATGCCCATGAGCGATGCCATAAGACCTATATCGAAAGCGGCATAGTATCGGCTGTATTTGGCCTTCACGCCCACAAGGTTCAGATATACCGCAGGGGCAAGCGCAGTGGTCCTCCCCTTGTAATCCTTCTCGTTGCCGGTATTCACATTAAGGCCTGCGCCGAAGCCGGAATAAAGGTCCACGTACTGATGGTGGAAATAGCTTACGGCAACTGTAGGGATGACGCTGTAGTTTGTGAAGTAGCGTCGGCCGTTATCCTGAATACGCAGACCGGAGCCGCTGAACACGGAGTCGTTCCAGCTTACATTGCTGAAATCGAACATCAGCCCCACAGACACCCACTGGTTAAAGTTGTATTTCCCCTCCAGGAACCAGTGCTGGGAGTACCTGTATTTGGATTTTACCGTATAGGCCGTTACCGGATTGGCAAGGCCAATAGGCTGTTTAGTCTCTCTGCATACGGAGGATTCAAACATCTGGTCTCCCCAGCCGGCACGAAGTTCAAACCATCCCTTCTGTTTTTCACGGGCAGAAAGGAAGCCGGGAACAAGCAAAGCGGAAAGCAAGATAACAAGCTTTAGATACTGCTTCATAGATACAATAGGTTATATTGGTCACAAATATAGTATTTTTTAATTATATTTGTTTGATATGAGTACGATAGCTGTCTACACCTTCATGCAGGAAGGGGGAAAAATGCCTGCACAACCGCACAATGCGCTGAAATGGAAGGCGCAGGGTTTCGATTTCATATGTTTCGTGACAAAGAAGGCCGATATGCCGGATTTCGTGGGCGCATGGTATATGGACGAGCTTCCCATAAGCTGGGAGGACAGAAGGCTGAACGCCGTAATCCCGAAAATTAACCCGCAATCCGTGCTGGAAGGCTATGACTACAGCCTTTGGATAGACTCCGATGTGGAAATCACCGATGACAGCTTCTATGAGCAGTGCAAGGAAATGCAGAGGCGCGGCGTGTTGTATGCCGATTTGAAAAGCACCGGCGTGCGAAACGTGTATTCCTATGCCTGGAGTGTATGGCGCAAGGGTCTGGAGCCTTTCGGCGTAGTGGCAAAAGCATGCTGGTTCCTTTTGAAAAAGGGTGTTAGCCCGATGGACGGTTTCCACGACACATCGGTGATGCTGCGCGCACATGAAGAAGAGAAGGTGCTGGAGTTCGACCGCTGGTGGTGGGAATGCCTGTTAACGCATGCAGGGAGCCATTACGACCCCCTGATGCACATTTTCGCCCTCAAGGATACCCCCGGATTGGATTGGGAGCAGCTGAAGGCCGATGGAATAAGAAAACTTATTTGATTCTCTCCCTTACAAGGAAATAATAAACGGCAAAACCTATCCAGCTGAAGCAGAGAACTGCAACGGAAAGAAGAAGTTTCATAAGAGCATCAAGTTTGCTTGAAGAGAAGATATCCAGAACGCACCATACAGATGCTACGATACCAAGAATGTAGAGGATAGTACCAAACATGTTTTTAAATATTTTATTAATACAAAGGTAGTAAAAAAAATGAAAAGAATCCTGAATCTGGCCGCGCTTGCGGCTGCAACAGTCCTTCTTTCGCTGCAGTGCAGCCCGCAGCAGAAGGTGGCAACCAACGATGAAGTTATCCTTCATGCATGGTGTTGGAGTTTTAACACAATCAGAGAGAATCTTCCGGACATTGCGCAGGCCGGCTACACTATAGTGCAGACCTCCCCTGCCCAGCACTGTATCACCGGTACGGCCGATGACAAGGGCGGAGAGCAACTATTCGGCAACGGACGCTGGTATTATCACTATCAGCCTACAGACTGGAAGATTGGCAACCAGCATGTTGGAACAAGGGAAGACCTGATAGCCCTGTGCAACGAGGCCGCAAAATATGGCATACGCATTATTGTGGACGTGCTGCCAAACCACACAGCAATAGACCAGAGCAAGGTGGAGCAGGATCTGGATGCTGCTGTTGGCGGACACGAGAACCTTTATCACGCAAACGGCCTCACCCCTATCAGGAAGTGGAACGACCGTTACGAGTGCACAACCGGCGAGATGGGTGGACTCCCTGACGTGAACACAGAGAATCCGGATTTCCAGGCATATTACATGACATATGTGAACGACCTTATTGCATGCGGCGTTCGCGGCCTGCGTTACGATACTGCAAAACACATAGGTCTTCCAAGCGACCCTCTTGATGCAAAGGCAGAGCAGAACGATTTCTGGGACGTTGCCACCGGCCGAAAGGCTGTAAAGGGCGTGCAGCTTGCCCTGCCAATGGACAGCCTGTTCATCTACGGCGAGGTTCTCCAGGACAAAAATGTGAAAGAGACAGAATATGCAGAGTACATGGGCCTTACGGCAAGCTCTATGGGCCACAAACTGCGCAACGATCTGGATGCACAGAGCTGGTTGAAGGACGACCCTATGGATTGGGCACATCCTGCAGAGCCTTGCAAGCTTACAACCTGGGTGGAGAGCCACGATACCTATTGCAACGACCACGAGTCTGCGCACATCAGCGATGCAAAGGTGCGTGTTGCATGGGCATTCCTTGCCGGCCGCCAGTTCGGCACTCCGCTTTTCTATAGCCGTCCGGACGGAAGCAATGGCCCTGAGGGCAATTTCTGGGGCAATAATGTTGCCGGTGCAAAGGGTAACGACAACTTCAAACACCTGGCTGTTGCGGCTGCCAACAAGTTCCGCGCAAATATGAGCGGCATGGCAGAGTGCGTGAATTTCAGCGAAGATGGTGCTGTTGCGCAGATCTGCCGCGGAGCAGAGGGCAAGAGTGCAAAAGGCGCCATGATCCTTAACATCACAGAGCAGGAGCAGGAGCTCTGCCTCCCAACCAGCCTTGCCGATGGCAAATACAAAAACGCTGCGTGTGATTGCGCCTGCGAGTTCAGCGTCAAGGACGGCGTCCTCTGCGGCACCCTCCCTGCCCTCGGAATCTGTATTCTATACTCAAGTTTCGCAAGTATTAACTAATTGTTATTCAAAGCTTTGTGCATATCTT
>JAKSKO010000037.1 GCA_024401715.1 Bacteroidales bacterium | reverse complement strand
TCTGGGCATCGGTCTGCGTCATCTTCTCTCCCATCTGCACAAGCGGATGGAAAATTCTTTTGACGATTGAGGATGTCACCAAAACCGTGATGAAAAGCAGGATTATGAAAAGGCTTATCACGGTTGCGGCATGAATCACCGCATCGCGCATGAAATCATAGTCGCGCTGGTTGTACGGAGAGGCCGTGATTGCAACGGTCTTGCCCATCGCATTGATAACCGGGGCATACAACATATAGCTGTTGTACCGCTGTCTTTCCAACTTCTCTATATAGTATCGCTGATGGTCCAGACATATGCTGCGGTAGGCATCCGAAGAAATAAGGGAGTTGATTTCCCCGCGTCGGCGCATGCCGAAGTTGGTGCCCCTGCCCGTATTCGACACCAGCAGGTGTCCGCTTGGCGAATACAGGTCTATAAGGGTATTCGTATTGCGGGACACTTCCTCCAATACGCGCATGAATTCCGGACTAAGCAGACTCTCCGGACCGCTCACCTGGCGGCACGCCGCATCAAGCATGATCTGGATTGTGCTTATCTTGTTGGACATAAGGTTATTCAGATTCCTCTCGTTCCTCTGATAAACGAAATATACACTGAGGCTTGCCATTACAACCAGCGTAATGGTGAGGGAGGTAACCACAAGTATCATCATCCTGCGGCTGAAGAAAGACTGGGTTAACCTGTCCATACGGTTGCGCCTGTGGAAAAGGTTGCAGATTATGCAAAGCAGGAACAGCAGATAGGTGAAGGTTATGAAATAACTAAAAAACCTTTCCTCACGCCTGGAAATGACTATGGTCTCCTCGTCGCTTATCTTGTTCACAAAATGCCTGTAACCCCTTGTAACAAAGGAGCTTTTCCTTTCCTTCTCCGGACCTATCAGACCATCAAGCACCGTAGGATAGGCATAGTTGCCGTTGAAACCGTTCAAACGTCCATCCTCATATTTGGCATAGGAATAGGTTGGAGGCATGATAACGCTTTGGCTGAAGCGCGGCACAAGTTCAATTATTATGCTGGCAACGCCCATCTCCTTGGAATAGTAGGAGAAAACACCCGTATAGAAAGAACCCTTGGCACTGTTCCTGTTATATATGAAATGCGAGCGCGGCCCCACAGCCACTCCCTCCGAGACAAGGCCCTCCATATAAAGGCGCAGATCCTGGTTGAATTCGCGCGTAACCTTCACCGAAAGGGCGCAGGGCTGCGGCAACTTGTCAAAGAAAGTTTCCTCCAGACGGCGCGCAACTATATGCTCCACATTCTCCGTATAGCACATCAGGGAAAGAACCTCATCGGTCTGGATGGAATCCTCCACTGCCCTCAGAGCCATTTCAACGCCCAGGTCCCTGTCCACGGCAAGACGGTTGCTCCATCCCTCCACACGGCTCTGTTCCTTCTTGAAGCCCAGAACCATAATCATTGAAAGAATCACGGCCGATGCCACGGCGGAAAAAGCCAGGGCGTGACGGGAACGCAGCACCGTATACTCCTTCCCGTAACGCAGATTGTAATATGTGAGGAATATCTCTCCCAGAAGAAGAATGGTGCAGACCAGGAAGGCATAGGACAGATAGGCCAGCAAGGTGTACATGTTGACGATATTTATCCTGTACAGCTCCATGGTTATTCCGGAGTTCATGATCACGGAGTAGAGGGTGTATGGGATATAGGCCAGCAGTCCCACCGTCATGAGGGCAAGAATGGAAAGATACAGGCTGCCGTGTCTGTTCTTGAAGAAATAGTCTGCCAGGGAATTCCTGCACATGAACATTGCAAGAATCTCAAGAAACAGGGATGCATTGATTATCAGCAGGGAGCCGAAAGAATTCAGCAGACCGTCCTGGGCATAAAGCGTAGGAGAGAAAAGCTGGCTGTACTCTGCCATCCTCGCCCCCCAGAATTGGCCGAGGGCGGACACGGCCCCTATGGTAAGCATAGCATAAAGACAGGTTACAACATCCCTGTTGCCCGCAAGATAGCAGAAGCAGGCAAGCAGCACCAGAAGCAGAGCCAGCCACCTCAGGCCCGCTGCGGTAAGTGGATTGGAATCGCTTTGACCGCTGGACACCACCACCTTGAATACAGGGATGCTGCCGATGCGCACAACGGCGCCGTCTTCCTGTGTATCCATGGGATGTATATCATATTTGCCATGCAGATGGATTCCGGGATTGATACCATTCTGCCCTTTGTCCACACGCATATTCCTGCCATCTCGCACCAGAAGGCCCTCGATTATCTTCTCGTCACCGTGCTGACGCTGCTTCACGACATACCAACGCTGGCCATAATTGCGGTATGCCGGAAGCTCCGTGACATCCTCAAGTGAAGGTATTACACTGAACCTGTTGTACCAGGAATGCAGGGAATCGGCCTTATACCGATATATTACCATATCCGACGGAAAGCCCTTCAGCTCCGGCCACTGATCCTCTTTCGCAGGTGAAGAGAAAAGCTGGGTGGAAAACTGGTCCAATTGCGCAATACGCCCCTCCACCTTCTTCCCCACATGCTTCGCCATACCCACGGTATCGTAGGATGCCGAAGGAACAAAGACCGACGCAAGCGCAAAAATCATGGCCAAAACCATGAAAAAGTGGCCGGAATAACGTTTTATGTAGTCTCTAACCAACATTATTCGTGATGATAAGGCTCACCGTTTATGATGGTGAAAGCCCTGTAAAGCTGTTCTGTGAAAATAACTCTTATCATCTGATGGGAGAAGGTCATGCGGCTGAGGGATACCATACCCTCCTTGCGGGCATATACTTCCGGGCTGAAACCGTAGGCCCCGCCCACAACGTATACAATATTCCTGCCTCTCTGCATCAGCTGCTCCAGTTTTCTGCTCCATTCCATGCTGCTGCTTTCCTGGCCGTGCTCATCCAGCAGTATGACCATATCGTCCGGGCGAAGCATCTTCAGGATAAGCTCCCCTTCCTTCGCCTTTATCTGCTCTTTGCTTAAACCGGAGACATTCTTAAGTTCCGGGATCTCCTTCATTTCAAAGTTCACATAATGCGAAAGGCGGCTCCTATATATCTCCAAGCCGTCTTTGATCCACCCTTTATCGGTTTTGCCCACCGTCAATAAAGTCACTTTCATAAATACAAATATAGTAAAAATGGCAGATTTTTTGTTATGTTTGCAAAGGTATCAATTTATGAAACGTTTTCTGATCACTACTCTGGCGGCAATACTGCCCTTTGTAATGCCCGCAGCGGAAAGTCTTCCGACTTCTGCGGCAGAGCAAAGCAACGATGTCTTCCTTCCCATAGCCAAATACATGGCCGCCGCCGATGTAGAGTCACTATCGGCCTGGTTCGCCCCGTCATTGGAGCTCACCATGCCCAACACAATGCCAAGCGACTGTTCCAAAGCCCAGGCAAGACAGATTCTGAGAGCATTCTTCAAGAGTTACCCTCCGGACAGGTTCACAATCAACCACCAGGCCGGACGCGGAACACTGAAGTACGCCATAGGCCGGCTGGAAAGCGGGGAAAACCACTTTTCCGTAACCATATTCATATCATACAAAGAAGGGAAAGGCTACCAGATACAGCAGATAAAGATTGAAAGAGAATAAAAAAACCGGCTCCTGAGAGTCGGTTTTCTTATCGTGGGGAACTTGAAATTATTTCTTGTTCTGTACGCGGCCGATGTATGAACGGTCCTCTGTAGAGATGGTAATGAGCTCCTCGTTCTGGATGAAGAGAGGAACCATTACGATTGCACCAGTCTCCAGGGTAGCCTCTTTAAGGGCGTTTGTTGAAGTATCGCCTTTAACTGCAGGCTCTGTGTAGGTAACCTGAAGGTCTACGTGTGCAGGAAGCTCGCAAGTGAGGCAGCGCTCTTCCTCGCCGTCAACATGGAACATCATCTCCACGTGCTGGCCCTCTTTCATGAGGTCTGCGTTCTCTACGAGATCATTCTCAAGGTGAATCTGCTCGTAAGTCTCCTCGTGCATGAAGTTGAAACCGTCCTCATCCTTGTACAGGAACTGGTATGGACGACGCTCCACTGTGATGATGTCTATGCGCGCACCGGCAGTGAATGTATTCTCAAGGATACGACCGTTCTCCAGGTTGCGGAGTTTGGTCTTTACGAAAGCAGGGCCCTTGCCAGGTTTAACGTGCTGGAACCATACTACAGAGCATGGTTTGCCGTTATAATCGATGAACAGGCCGTTTTTGAAATCAGCTGTTGTTGCCATAAAATTATATCTGAATTAGTTAATTACTATTTTTCGAGCGCAAAAATAGGAAAAATCTCTCCAATCTCCAACACTTTGTCCGCTATGCCCTCCAGAAGCCAGCGCGGCGTGCTGGTTGCCCCGCATATTCCCACATTGTCATCGGCACGGAACCATTCGGATTTCAGCTCATCGGCCGATTCTATATGATATGTGCGTATGTTTGTCTTTTTGCACAGGGAACTAAGCACCTTGCCGTTGGAAGAAGCCTTGCCGGAGACGAAAATTATAACGTCATGATGCGCGGCAAAGTCCATAAGTCTGGTCTGACGCGTTGCAACCTGGGTGCAGATGGTGTTGTGAATCCTAAGCTCGCCCATGGCGCGGAAAGCCTCAACATCCACTCCCCTGGCCTCGGCCATGGAGTTCTCCAGATAACTGCAGACGGTTGAATACTCCGAAGGACTCTTGGTTGTCTGGGAGAAAATCTCGATAGGGCATTTCAGGTCCAGGTGGCCATCCTCCACTTTCTGGGTTAGCATGGCAAGGGTCTGGACCACTATTGCACCGTTAACCTGGCCCATAAGGCCCAGAGTCTCCGCATGGCCTATCTGGCCGAAAATGATAATCTGTCCCCCTTTGCCTTCCTTGCTGCAACGGTCATAGGCCTCACGTATGCTGCGCTGCAGGTCCAGAACAACAGGGCAGGTGCAGTCCACAATCTCGAAACCCAAAGCTTCGGCCTGAAGATATGTTGCCGGAGGTTCGCCATGAGCGCGAATCAGAAGCGTCTGGCCCGTGCCGTCATGAACCTGGGAAAGGTCGTCATAATCTATTGTTGTGAGGCCCAAAGTACGCAGACGTTCCAGTTCTGCATCGTTGTGCACAATGGCACCCAGAGAATAGAGGTTAAGTCCCGGATTTTCCTGTAGAAAACCCTCGGCCCTGTTTATGGCCCTGATTACTCCTCCGCAGAAACCGGAATACTTATCTACCTCTACTTTCATAACTCTTATCTCTTCAAAGGTTCCAGACCGAATTTTTCTTTCAGGATGCCACCTATCCATTCCATCTGCTGCTGGAAAGTCATGTGTGAATTATCCAGGACAATTGCATCGGGAGCCTGGGCAAGAGGGGACACTTCACGGTGGGAATCTATGTAGTCTCGCTCCTGCAGGTTCTGCAATACCTCCTGCAAATCACACTGCTCACCTCCCGCACGCAGTTCATCGGCACGGCGCTGGCCCCTCACCATGGAATCCGCCGTCATGAACAGTTTCAGCTGCGCATGCGGGAACACCGTAGTACCTATGTCGCGCCCGTCCATGATAACACCGCCCTTCTGCCCGTAGGAACGAAGCAGACCGTTGACGTAATTGCGTACGATAGGGTCCACCGCCACTATGCTTACATTGGCGGCAACAGCCATGGTGCGTATGTCCGCCTCTATGTTGCGCCCGCCCATGTATGTCTGAATCTGGCCGACGGAGTTGTGCTGGAAATGGATATTCAAGTCTCCCAGGAAGGGAGCCATGCCGCTTATGTCAAGCACGCCGTTCTGAACGAAACGGTTTTCCATTGCAAAAAGCGTAACTGCCCTGTAAAGGGCGCCGCTGTCCAGATACAGAAGGCCATAGGCCGATGCTATCTTTTTGGCAAAGGAGCTCTTGCCCGTGCTGCTGTAACCGTCTATTGCAATTATGATGGAAGTTTCTGGCATATTTTTAGAAAGACAAAAATAAAAAATAAATTGTAACTTTGAAAAAATTTAGATGGCTATGAATATCCTGATTATTGATGACGAGCGCTCGGTACGCAATTCCCTTGGAGAGATTCTGCGTGACGAGGGATACAGTGTGGAAGTTGCGGAAAACGGTCCCGAGGGTCTTGAGAAGGCTGGAAAACAACATTTTGATGTTATTTTCTGTGACATCAAGATGCCCCAGATGGACGGCATAGAGGTCCTGGACAAGATGGTGGAAGCAGGCCTGGACGCCGCAATAGTCATGATTTCCGGCCACGGCGACATTGAAACCGCAGTGGACTGCATAAAGAAGGGCGCTTTCGACTATATCCCGAAACCTCTGGATCTGAACCGCACCCTCATCACCATCAAGAACGCATCGGAGCGCACATCGCTTGTAAGCCAGACAAAGGTTCTGCGCAAGAAGGTGTACGGCGCCGAGATGATAGGCAAGAGCCAGGGCATTGAAAACATACGCACCATCATAGACAAGGTGGCACCAACCGATGCCAGGGTTCTTGTAACCGGTGCCAACGGTACGGGCAAGGAACTGGTTGCGCGCAACATCTGGCAGAAAAGCACCCGAAGCGCAATGCCATATATAGAGGTAAACTGCGCAGCCATACCTTCAGAACTTATAGAGAGCGAACTCTTCGGCCACGAGAAAGGCTCTTTCACATCTGCGGTGAAGCAGCATAAGGGCAAGTTCGAGCAGGCCGACGGCGGAACCCTGTTCCTGGACGAGATAGGAGACATGTCACTTTCCGCACAGGCCAAGGTGCTGCGCGTACTGCAGGAGAAAAAGCTTAGCCGCGTGGGATCGGACAAGGACATGAACGTGGATGTGCGCGTGATTGCGGCAACCAACAAGAACCTGCGCGAGGAAATCGAAAAGGGAAATTTCCGCGAAGACCTTTACCACCGTCTTTCGGTGATAGTTGTGTCTGTTCCGTCGCTGGACCAGCGCAAGGAGGACATCCCGCTTCTTGTGGACCATTTCCAAGAGCAGATAAGCGCGGAAAGCGGCATGGCGAAACTGCCGGTTGATGCCGATGCAATGCAGCTGCTTGTGGACAAGAGCTGGAGCGGCAACATCAGGGAGTTGCGCAACGTAGTGGAGCGCCTGGTGATGCTCGCCAACGGCAAGAGCACCGAGGCCGACGTCAAGGCCTACGTGCTGTAGAAGGCGCCGTAATTACTCCTCTTTCTGTTTCTCGTATTTCTTGAAAGCGGTGGAACGCTTCAGGACGAAGGTGCTGCCGAGGTATTTGGTACGCACTTCCTCATCTGCCGCAAGGGCTTCCGGAGTACCCTGCTGAAGGATGTTTCCTTCATAAAGCAGGTATGCACGATCTATGATTGCAAGTGTCTCTCCCACATTGTGGTCCGTGATAATCACGCCGATATTCTTGTATTTGAGTTTTGCAATGATGTGCTGGATATCCTCCACCGCAATAGGGTCCACACCGGCGAAAGGTTCGTCAAGCAGAATGAATTTAGGGTCTATGGACAGGGCGCGGGCAATCTCACAGCGGCGTCTCTCGCCTCCGGAAAGCTGGTTGCCATAGCTTTTGCGCACCTTGTGGAGGTTGAACTCGTTGATAAGGCTTTCCAGGCGCTCCTTTCTTTCCTCTTTGGTGAATTTGTCGCTGAGTTCCATCACGGACATGATGTTGTCTTCCACCGTCATCTTGCGGAACACCGATGCCTCCTGGGCCAGATAACCCACACCAAGCTGGGCGCGCTTGTACATAGGGAGGTCCGTAATCTCCCTGTCGTCCAGGAAAATCCTGCCGCCATTCGGCACAACCAAACCCGTAATCATATAGAAACTGGTGGTCTTGCCGGCGCCGTTAGGGCCAAGGAAACCCACAATCTCCCCTTGTTCAACTTCCATTGAAACACCCTTCACAACTGTGCGCGGGCCGTATTTTTTAACCAGGTTTTCTGCTCTGAGTTTCATACAGGTTCTATTTTATTTCCAGATTCAGTTCTGCAATCATTTCTTTCACTTTGGGGTTCGCCTCCATCATCTCGCGGGCCTTTTCCTCGGCGCTGACAACGATGCGGGTGGAGGGATCCTCCGGTTGCACGTCAATGACAAGGCGCACCCTGCTGCTGCCGGCAAGTTCGCGGTATTTGGCCTCTATGCGGGCGTTTTTCTCTGCAAGCCACAGTTTCAGGGACTCGTTGGCAACGGCATACGTGAGGATGATGGCATCCTGACGGCGTTCTGTGGTGAGTTTCGCGTTGGTAAGCGCGCTGTAGAGGCGCTCGCTGGCCTTGGAAGCGTCGCAAAGCTTGTTCCAGCCAAGCATTATTTCTTCGTCGGAAAGGTCGCGGTCTTCAAGTTGGGTACCCTGCTGGGCAAGTGCCTGTTTCTGGTCGTTTTCCACAATGGCCTTCACCGATACGGCCGATTTGATGCCGCCGACAGGCGCGCGGCGGCCTGTCTCTCCGCCGGTGCGCTGAGGCGCACTTGGGGCTTCTATGGAGGATGGAGCGGGTGCTGGCGCACTTGGGGCCTCTGCGGGGGTTGGAGCGGCCATAGGTGCAGGAGCCGGAGCGGCAGCTGGTGCTGGAGTTGGGGTTGCCGCAGGTGTAGGAGCAACAACAGGTGCAGGAGCAACAACAGGTGCAGGAGCCGGAGCTGAAGCTGGGGCCGCAGTGGACGCCGCCGTGTTAAGGAAACAGAGGCGCATCAGCGCAAACTCTATGTGAAGGCGCGGATTAACCGCCATCTTATAGCCCTGCTCGCAAGCCGTGGTCACAGACAGCGCATCGTAAAGAAATTTCTCCGAACATGTGGCCGCCTGCGCATGATATCTGACTTTCAGGCTGTCGGCAAGTTCCAGAAGGGAATCCACCCCGCCCGCCTTTGCAACCATCAGGTCCCTAAGGTGCGAGCTTAGCGCCGACATAAAATGCAGGGCATTGAATCCCTTGGCCAGAATATCGTCAAAGCTGCGCAGTGCCGTGGCATAATCCCCGGCAAGGAAATTCTCCACCAGCTTGAAACAGTATTCGTAGTCCAGCACATTCAGATTGCGCATGACATCGGCATATTTGATATCCGTGCCGCAGAACGCAATGGTCTGGTCGAATATCGTAAGGGCGTCACGCATGGCGCCATCGGCCTTCAACGCTATTATATGCAGACTTTCGTCATCCA
This sequence comes from Bacteroidales bacterium, assembly GCA_024401715.1. GTDB lineage: Bacteria > Bacteroidota > Bacteroidia > Bacteroidales > UBA932 > Cryptobacteroides. Next base: position 12,919 of record JAKSKO010000037.1, on the reverse strand, counting down.
CCTTTATATTTTCCTTGCCGGCAATATTGCGCAGATTGCGCACGATATTGTCTATGCTCATACGGTTGAAGTCGTAGGTTTGGCATCGGCTTAGGATGGTTGGCAGAATCTTGTGTTTTTCCGTTGTCGCAAGGATGAAGATTGCGTACTCCGGCGGTTCCTCCAGGGTTTTCAGGAAAGCATTGAAGGCCGAGGATGACAGCATGTGAACCTCATCGATGATATACACGCTGTATTTTCCCACCTGCGGAGCCACGCGCACTTTGTCTATGAGTTCCTTGATATCCTCCACGCTATTGTTGGAGGCGGCATCCATCTCGTGTATGCAGTATGACCGTCCCTCCGCAAAGGACTTGCAGCTTTCACACTCTCCGCAAGGATCCCCGTTGGGCAGCGGAGAAGAGCAATTGATCATTTTTGCGAAAATGCGGGCCGTGGTGGTCTTTCCCACTCCGCGCGGGCCGCAGAAAAGATAGGCATGGGCCAGCTGTCCGCGACTGATGGAATTTTTCAGGGTCTGGGCGATATTATCCTGTCCCACAAGAGTCTCAAAAGACTCCGGACGGTATTTGCGCGCTAGTACGATATAATCATTCATAACCAACAAATTTAGCATCTTTTTTGTAACTTTGCAGTCAATAAAGAAGCAATTATGAAAAAAATACTTGTAATCCTCGTTCTAAGCCTCATTCCGATGTTTTTATCGGCACAGGCACAGGTGGAAACAAAAAGATACATACTGTCCGATTTCACTGAAAAACCGTTGAAGGTTGTTCATACTGGCAACCAGATGTTTGACATCTACATGAAGGAAGCCCTCACCGAAGTATGGCACCTTAGCCCGTACGAGTTCTGTGACTCCCTGGAGTTCGAACGTTGCAAGATTTCAGATGAGTTCTACTTTCTGGTGGTGAGTGATTCCAGACGTCACAGAGAACTGGAACCGGGAATAAAATCACTGCTCATCCTTAAAGGAAAAGACAGCGCAAAGGAAGATTTGACCAATATGTACAAAGTGGTTTCCCTGCCGCTTTGCCCTGCAGATGACATCCTGGGAAAGGAATGCAACCTCATACCGGCATTCCTGGACATTCTGCAGAATGAGGTTGAAACAATTATGAAAAGGCCCATCAACCCGGGCATCGGAGTTGGAGGAAAGGGAAAGGCTGCCGGAACAAAAAGCAAATCAGAGATTTTCGTATGCAAGGAAGACCTGGGTTTTGATATGAACAAGTCCCTGGAGGCTGTCTACGAACAGGAAGGCATACATTTCGTGGACGCAGACGAGATGATAGACATTTTCGAGCGCAGGGAAGGCGGGGAATTGATATGCTTTGCCATTGCCCCGGGCGTTCCTACCATAGGTTCCGTAAGCTACACCATGATTATTGACACGGAAAGCCACCGTCTCATATACAAGAAATCCCACAAGATAAACAATAACAGCCCGAAGGGAATCTCCCAGAAGGAATTGAGGTCTTTCATAGGAAGGAAGTGGTAGAGAGAGGCGCATGATACAGTCTTCCCTGAATAACGGCCTGCGGTATGCCGTCCGCAGCTACGGAAACGCAGTGGGCTATTGTTCCCTAAGCATAAAGGTGGGCACACGCCACGAAGAAGGCTTTCACAGCGGAATAGCACATTTTCTGGAGCATACGCTGTTCAAAGGCACATCGCACAAAACATCGGCCGCAATAAACAACACCCTGGAACGCCTTGGAGGAGAGCTTAACGCATACACCACCAAGGAGGAAATTGTTCTTCACGCAACAGTTCTGAAGAAGGACCTGGCAAAGGCGGCATCCCTGCTGTTGGAGATTGCCTCCGACGCCCAGTTCCCTGAAGACGAGATAGAGGTGGAAAAAGGCGTTGTGATAGATGAGATTGCCTCATACAAAGATTTCCCCGCAGAGGAAATATATGATCTTTTCGAGGAGAAGCTTTTTGAGGGACACCCCCTTTCAAAACCCATACTGGGCACAGAGGAATCCGTAAGGGCAATTTCATCCGACGAACTGAAACGTTTCTGCAGGAAGTTTTTCACCGCGGACCGTATGGTCCTAAGCATGGTTTCCCCTCTTCCCGAGGCCGACATGGTGAAGATGGTGGAGAAAATTGCAGCAAAGGCGGGAATCCCCGCGCAGGGCACGGCGGAAAACGCACAGGAGGCTGCGGCAAAACAGGAAGCGATTCTTGAAAGAAGGCATTTCTGCCAGAGCATAAGGAAAGACAACAACGAGGTGAACTGCGTGATGGGAGGCTATGCCCCTTCACTGGAAGCAGAGGAGGAAAGGATTGCGGCAATTCTGCTTTGCAACATGCTGGGTGGCCCTTCATCCAACAGCATGCTGGGCTCCATCCTGCGGGAAAAACACGGTTGGGTATACAATGTGGAATGCAACTACACTCCCTATTCAGACAGCGGAGTGGTGGCCATAAGCTTCGGCTGCGACAGGGACAATCTTAAGAAATGCACCGCAGCCATACACAGGCAGCTGGCAAAACTGCTGTCCGCCCCCGTATCTGAAAAGAAACTTGCTGCCGCAAAGCGCCAGATCCTGGGCCAGAACGCAATAGGCATGGAAAACGGAGAGGCACAATGTCTTTCCATGGGCAAAAGCATACTTTGTTTCGGGCAGGTGCCTGACGATGAACAAGTGGTATCCAGAATAATGTCCGTAACTGCGGAACAGCTTCACAAAACAGCAAGGGAGCTTTTCTGCAAAGAGAATATCAACACATTGATTTTCAACTGATTATGGAAGAACATGGTATAAATTTCGTGATGGATTTGGCGGTGATTCTCATTTCCGCCGGAGTCTTCACGCTCATATCCAAGGCACTCAAGCAACCACTTATCCTTGGTTATATCCTGGCAGGTTTCCTGGTGGGCCCGAAGTTCGTGCTTTTTCCAACCGTCACCAGCGTAAGTTCCGTTGAACAGTGGAGCGAGATCGGTATGATATTCCTCATGTTCGCCCTCGGTCTGGAGTTCAGTTTCAAAGGACTGCTGAAGGCGGGCAGTGCGGCCCTCATAACCGCGGGGCTGAAGTTCGTGGGAATGTTCCTCACGGGCGTGATGGTGGGAACTGCATTGGGATGGAGCACAATGGAAAGCATCTTCCTTGGCGGCCTGCTGTCCATGGCCTCAACAACCGTCGTGATAAAGGCCTATGACGAAATGAACCTGAAAACCAGGCCCTTCGCCCCGATAGTTTTCGGAACACTGGTGCTGGAAGACCTCATAGCCATACTGCTCATGGTCCTGCTTTCCACAATGGCGGTTTCCCACAACTTTGCGGGATCGGAGATGATAATGAATCTGGCCAAACTGGCGTTCTTCCTAATCCTCTGGTTCCTCACCGGCATATATGTGATTCCAAGCGCACTGAAACAGGCCAGGAAATACCTGAACGACGAAATATTGCTTATCGTAAGCATAGGACTGTGCTTCGGCATGGTATATCTGGCAACATATGTGGGCTTTTCATCGGCACTGGGAGCATTCATGATGGGTTCCATTCTTGCGGAAACAATAGAGGGCGAAAGGATTGAAAAACTGGTTCTGAACATAAAGAACCTTTTCGGCGCCATCTTTTTCGTGTCTGTGGGAATGATGATAGACCCGGGCGTCATTGCAGAGCATTGGGCGGTGATACTTCTGCTTACCGTCGTTGTCATAGCGGGGCACTTCTTCTTTGCATCGGCCGGTGTGATATTCGCGGGAAAAGGTCTTACGAATGCAGTGAATGCAGGCTTAAGCCTTAGCCAGCTTGGAGAATTCGCCTTCATCATCGCCAGTCTGGGCACAAGCCTTGGTGTGATGAGGGACTTCATATATCCGGTTGTGATAGCGGTCACCGTCATAACCACCTTCACCACCCCGTACATGATAAAACTGGCAGACCCCCTGACCAGGCTTCTGTATGAAAAGATACCTCCGAAGATACTGGAAATGATGGAACCGAAAGAGGAGATAGACCGCTCCAGCACCAGCGTGGAAAGCAAGGCCTGGAAAAAACTTCTCAGATCCTATTTCCTGCGCATCGTGACATACGGAGTTGTTATCATTGCCATCAACATCGCAAGCGAAAACTACCTGAAGGATATCCTGCACGAGCTAACGCCGAACTGGAAGGACGGATGGAGGAACCTTGTATATCTTGTGACGGTCATTACAATGATGCTGCCTTTCCTTTTCATGATGACCAACAACAGCGCAACCATATCTGCCAATGCGAAGGTGCTCTTGAAACAGAAACGCAGCAACATGTGGATCATAACCTCCCTCATGCTTATACGTCTGCTGGTTGCGATGGGCATCATCACCACCGTTATCCTGGACAATGCAGACCTGTCTTACTGGACAATTCTGGTTCCCGTGATATTCGGAGTGATATTCATTAGCGCGGCAAGAAAACCCATGCAGCGTTTCATAAGCATAGAGAAACGCTTCTTCAACAATCTAAACGCCAAGGAGACCCAGGAAAGAATAATGTCCCCGGTGAAGACAACGGTTCGTGACAATCTGGCCGGTTATGATGTACAGATAGGTTCTGTTGTGCTTTCTCCGGACTCTACCCTTGCGGGGAAACAGATAAAGCAGACCGTAATACGCCGGAAAACCGGAGTGAACATAATCAAGATAGTGCGCGGCAGCCATTCCATTATTGTCCCAAGCGGCAATGAGTTCCTGTATCCCGATGACAAGATTATTGTTGTGGGCAGTACAGAGCAGCTTGCACTGTTCCACGACATGGTGGAGAAATCCGTCAGGAAAGGGGAAGAGAATGACAATTACAAGTTTGAAATCCGGAAGATTTACGTGGAGGAGGGTTCTGTTTTCGCACACAGGGTTCTTTCCGATTTTGACATGAGAGCCCACAACTGTACCGTCATAAGCATACTTAGAAACGGTGAGGCATATACGAACCCGGACTCGGACTTTGAAATACTGCCCGGTGACAACATATGGTTTGCCGGCACGGCTGAAAGTTTCAAGCATTATGCAATCTAAGCCATGGAAGATCTTGCAAAATACATAATCGCGCACAGCAGCCCGGAGCATGAGGCTCTGAAATGGATAAGGAAGCAGACCAACCTGCGCACCAACCATGCTCGCATGCTGTCCGGCCCCACACAGGGAGCCCTGCTTACCACGCTTGTACAGCTTTCAGGGGCGAAACGCATACTTGAGATAGGCACCTTCACGGGTTATGCCACCTGCTGCCTTGCCCTGGGGCTGGAGGGCGGGGGCCATATAGACACCCTGGAGATAAACGACGAGCTTAACGACCTTATCACCGCAGGCTGGGAACGCGCCGGGGTGGCATCTCTTGTCTCCCTGCACAACGGCGATGCCCTTGAAACTCTGAAAAACCTTGCCGCTGGATGCGCTTCCGACGGGCTGTACGACCTTGTCTTCATAGACGCAAACAAGCGCCACTACCGTGCATACTACGATCTTGTGTTCCCCATGGTGCGCAAGGGCGGACTCATTCTTGCCGACAACACCCTGTGGGACGGCAAAATCCTGCAGGACCCGCTGCCAAGCGATGCCCAGACACAGGAAATTGCCCGTTTCAATGATATGGTTGCGGCCGATGATCGCGTATCGGCATTCATTCTGCCACTGCGCGACGGCCTCACTTTCATAAGGAAAAAATAAGAAGTTTATTGGAACTGATCCAAGCTCTATTCCCCGTCGAAGAAGGTGTGGATTGCAAGTCCGCTGCGAAGCTTGGGCTCGAACCAGGTGGTTTTCGGCGGCATAATCTGGCCGGCATCGGCAACAGAGATGATTTGGTCCATGGTCACCGGATAAAGGGCGAAAGCAATTGCCATCTCCCCGCTGTCCACACGGCGCTGAAGCTCTCCAAGGCCGCGAAGGCCTCCAACGAAGTCTATACGCTTGTCTGTACGCAGGTCTTTGATTCCAAGAATCCTGTCCAGGACAAGGCTGCTTAGGATTGCAACGTCCAGGCTGCCTATAGGGTCGTTTTCATCCCACAAAACCCGGCGCGGCGATATACGGTACCATGTGCCGCCCAGATACATGGAGAACTGGTGCAGGGCCGATGGCCTGTATGGCTGCGCACCAATGGCCTCAACTTCAAACTCCTTCGAGAGTTCCGAGATGAAGTCCCGGGCAGAAAGGCCGTTCAGGTCTTTCACCACGCGGTTATAGTCCATTATCTTAAGCTGGTTGTCCGGGAAGCAGACCGCCATGAAGTAGTTGTATTCCTCTTCGCCTGTGTAATTCCTGTCCCTTTCCTGCTTGTGCTGTCCCACCCTTGCAGCTGCGGCGCTGCGGTGGTGACCATCGGCAATATACATTGCAGGGATATGGGCGAAGGCATCGGTGATGAAGGTAATGTCGCTCTCATCCGAAACAACCCAGAATTTGTGGCCGAAACCCTCTGCGGAAACGAAATCGTACTCCGGAGCCTGGGAAGAAATACGGGCCACAAGGGCGTCCAGGCCGTCATTCTGCGGATAGCTGAAGAAAACCGGTTCAATGTTGGCGTTCTGGATGAGGATGTGCTTCATACGTCCGTCCTCCTTGTCCTTGCGTGTGAGTTCGTGCTTTTTTATGCTGCCGCTGAAGTAATCGTCCTTGTGGGAGCAAAGTACTATTCCATACTGGACATGCTCTCCCATGGTCTGGGCATAGATGTAATAGCACGGCTTGGGGTCACGCACCAGATAGCCGCGTTCCTGCCAGGTGCAGAAATTGTCCGCGGCGCGATGGAAAACGCGGTCTTCCGTTTCATCGGCTATGGGATTGAAATCTATCTCCGGGCGCGTGATATGCAGAAGGGACCTTGGGCCGGCCTCTGCGGCCGCCTCTTCGGAGTTCATTACATCGTAAGGGCGTGAAGACAGTTCTTCCACCAATTCCTTCGGTGGACGCAGGGCTGCAAAAGGGCGAACTTTTACCATAATTTCATAAGTTTAGTCAAGCAAAGATACAAAAATATTCGTACCTCTCTCGTCATTGATCTTCTTGATTTTCTCCGGCACGGAAGAGGCACGGGACTGCGGGATACGGAAAACAAGCTTGCAGCCAAGGTCGAACTGCTGCTCCAGCACCTCCACCCCTTCGCTCTTGATGAAACGCTGCACATCATTCATCTGCAGATACTCGAACTCCAGGCGGAAGGTCTTGCAGGCCACTTTCTGCACCGTTACGGCATTGGCTATGGCATCTTTCGTCGCTTCCCTGTAGGCATTTATAAGACCGGGTACACCCAAAAGTATGCCTCCGAAATACCTCACCACCACAACCAGGACATCACTTAGGGAGGCGCTGTCTATAGCCCCCAGAATAGGTCTGCCGGCCGTTCCCGAAGGTTCCCCGTCGTCATTGGCACGGAAAACGGCACCGTCATGGCCTATGCGGTATGCAAAGCAGTGATGGCGCGCGGCATGATGCTCCTTCTTTATGGCATCAACCAGCGGTTTCACCTGCTCTTCGGAGGTTACGGGATAGAGATAGGCTATGAAGCGGCTGCCCTTGTCTTTGAAAAGGCCCTCGCATGGAGACTGGACACTGGTATAGGTATCATTCATAGTCATTGGACAAAATTACAGTTTTTTAAACATTTTAGCAAAATAGCCCGATTTTTTGAGTAAATTTGAGTTTCAAAATGATTCAGAAGGATATGACTTACAGGTTCAAGGTAACACTTCCCAACATCAAGGGTTTTCACCGCATATACGAGATGAGCGGCCGATGCACTTTGTATCACTTCCACAAGCAGATGGTGGCCGATATGGATTTCCCTTCAGACCAGCTGGTGCTTTTCAAGGCATTCAACACCAAGGGAGAGCTGCTTGGAAAGTTCGCCACTTTCGACCTTGGCAACGGTAGCATAGACCAGATAAGCATAGAGAAAGCCGTTGCGGACGGCATTACGGAATTCGTCTATTTCTACGACACCGTAAACAAGCTCAGCGTCATCATAAATTACGACGGCGAGGGCCTTACTACGCTTTCATCCCCTACCCTTGTGGAAAGCAAGGGCCCGAACCCGCAGATGTTCCTGAACGGATACGTCGCAATGGAAGACCTCTCCGCAGAAAAGAGGAAAGAGCTGGAGCAGGCGGCCGAAGATGGGGACGATTTCTTTGACGAAGACGAGGAGGAAGAGAACAGCGACGAAGAGGAGGACGGCCTGTACGGCTCCGAGATAGAGGAGCAGGGATATTCTGAAGCCGAGGAGTAGCACCCCTGATGGCAAAGCGCAAACTCATAATCCTTCTGGGCCCAACCGCCGTCGGGAAGACGGACTTGAGCCTGGACCTTGCCAGACAATACGATTCACCCATCATTTCATGCGACTCCCGCCAGCTGTACAGGGAGATGTGCATAGGCACAGCCGTCCCATCGGCGCAGCAGCTGTCGGCGGTAAAGCACTATTTCATACAGGACCACAGCATTTTCGGCCCGATGTATACGGCCGGAAAATATGAACTGGAGGCCCTTGCGCTTATGGAGCGCCTGTTCTCCGAGGGACATGAAACCCTGGTGATGACTGGCGGAAGCGGTTTTTATATAGACGCCGTATGCAACGGCCTGGACGATTTCCCGCCGGCCGATGCACAACTGCGCGCAAGCCTTATGGAGCGTCTGCGCACAGAGGGCGTGGAATCCCTGCGCATGGAGCTGAAAAGCCTGGACCCGGATTCCTACAGGACGGTTGACATTGCCAACGGACAGAGGGTGGTGCGTGCGCTGGAGGTGTGCCTGATGACAGGGCGCCCTTTCTCGTCATTCAAGACGGCGCAGGTGAAAAAACGCGATTTCCAGATAGAGAAGATAGGCCTCACACGCCCCAGGGACGTGCTTTACGATCGCATCAACCGCCGTGTGGAGCAGATGTTTGCCGACGGTCTTGTGGAAGAGGCCAGGGGTCTGCTCCCCCACAGGGAACTTACTGCCCTGCAGACAGTTGGCTACAAAGAGCTGTTCGAGCATTTCCAGGGTGCATACGACATTGAGAAGGCCAAGGAACTTATTCAGCGCAACACCCGCCACTATGCAAAACGCCAGATGACATGGTGGGCGCGTGACCATGAAATTCAATGGAAAGAAATTTAGATTTTCTTATATTTTTTGACTAAATTTGTTTGATACGATAAATTAAAGTTTACAATTAAAACCTATTTATAGAGATGGAACATTTTCTTAACGCGTTGCAGAAGACAATAGAGAAAGATTGGAACAATATTGCCTTGAGCAACTTCCGCGGCAAAGACTGGACTTTTGCAGAATTCGCAACCCAGGCGGAGAAGCTTCACATATTCTTCAAGAGCTGCGGCCTGAAGAAGGGAGACAAGATCACCCTTTACGCACCGAACTCGGCCCAGTGGGCAATTTCATTCCTGTCCATAAGCACATACGAGACAGTGGTGGTGCCTCTGCTTTCTGAATTCCGTCCCGCAGACGGCGCAAGCCTCATCAACCACTCGGAGAGCAAACTCCTCATGGCCGACAAAGAGACTCTGGGCAAGCTGGACATGAAAGAGCTTCCGGAGATTGTTGCGGCAATCTGCATAGATGACTTCAGCCTATATTACGGCAAGACACCGGAGATAGAGACTGCATACAAGGAGCTTGACGCAACCTTCAAGGCAAAATATCCGAAAGGCTTCAGCGCAAGCGATGTCAAATACCCTTCAGACAACTGGGAGGACATTGCGGTCATCAACTATACATCGGGCACAACCAGCGCACCTAAGGGTGTGATGCTGCGCTACGAGAACATCAGCACATCGGTGGACTTCGCAACCCGCCACATCCCTTGCAGCAGCAAAGATCAGATTGTTTCCATGCTGCCAATGGGCCACATCTACGGCATGGTGTTCGAGTTCCTCTACCCTCTTAGCAACGGCGTGCACGTAACATACCTTGGCAAAGCACCTGCAGCCCCTACCCTTCTGAAGGCCGTTGCACAGGTTAAGCCATACCTCATCATCACAGTTCCTCTGGTGATGGAGAAGATCTACAAGGCAAAGATCAAACCTACCCTGGACAAGCCTGCCGTAAAGGCTCTGTGCTATATCCCGGGCGTAAAGAAACTTCTTCTTTCCGTTATACGCAAGAAACTCCTTGAGGCATTCGGCGGCAACGTGAACCAGTTCATCATGGGCGGTGCGGCTTTGAACCCTGAGGTTGAAAAAGTGTTCAAGGCAATGAAACTGCCATACACCGTTGGTTACGGCATGACAGAGGCTGCACCTCTTATCGCATACCGCCGCTTCGACGAATACGTTCCAACTTCATGCGGCAAATATCTGGACTGCGTGGAGGTTCGCATAGACTCTGCCGACGGCGAGAATATCCCGGGTGAGATCCAGGCCAGGGGCCGCAACATCTGCAGCGGTTATTTCAAGAACCCTGAGGCCACTGCAACCCTGTTCACAGAGGACGGCTTCCTGCGCACAGGAGACCTTGGCGTAATGGACAAGGATGGCAACATCTTCATCAAAGGCCGCAGCAAGAACATGATTCTTTCTTCAAACGGCCAGAACATCTTCCCTGAAGAGCTGGAGGCAATCATCAACAGCCAGGAGTATGTGATAGAGAGCCTTGTGATAGACCGCAACACCAAACTTGTGGGTCTGCTCTACATGGACACCGATGCAATGAAGAAGGCCGAAATGGACCAGAACGCAATCAATGCATATGTGGAAGCCCTTCGCAAGAATGTGAACAAGATCTTCCCTACATACAGCCAGGTGTCAAGCGTGGAGATTGTGGACAAGCCTTTCGAAAAGACTCCTAAGATGAGTATCAAACGATTCCTTTACATGTAAAAAATATCTTGATCATGAAAACCAGAATTCACGAGCAATTTGAGAAAAACTTCGGCGGGAATGGTACATTTTACGCCTCTGCTGGCCGAATCAACCTAATCGGCGAGCACACAGACTACAATGGCAGCTTCGTTTTCCCTGGTGCCATAGACAAATGCATCATGGCAGAGATCCGCAAGAACGACAGCGACAAGGTTCGCGTGGTTTCTCTGGACATCAACGAGTATGTGGAGTTCGGCCTTAAGGAGGAGGATGCTCCTTCACAGGATTGGGCACGATACATCTTTGGTGTTTGCCGTGAAATTCAGAAAAGGGGCGGTGTGATTGGCGGTTTTGACGCTGCCTTCGCAGGAAACGTTCCGCTTGGCGCAGGCCTCTCATCATCGGCAGCGCTGGAGAGCACCTTCGCATTTGCGATTGACGCCATGTGGCAGCTGGGCATAGAGAAATTCGAGCTCGCACGCATAGGCCAGAGCACAGAGCACAACTACTGCGGTGTGAAATGCGGCATCATGGACCAGTTCGCATCGGTTATGGGCAAGAAAGGCAGCCTTATGCGCCTGGATTGCAAAACCATGGAGTTCGAGTATTTCCCATTCAAGCCTGAGGGCTACAAACTTGTGCTTGTGGACAGCCGCGTGAAACACCAGCTTTCAGGCTCTCCATACAACGACCGTCGCAACAGCTGCGAGAGGGTTGCCGCCACAATAGGTGTGGAGTTCCTGCGTGACGCTTCAATGGAGCAGCTCCAGGCCGTTAAAGACAAGGTTAGCCAGGAGGATTACATGCGTGCAGAGTACGTGATTGGCGAGACCCAGCGCGTTCTTGACGTCTGCGCAGCTCTGGAGAAGGGCGATTATGAGACTGTGGGTGCCAAGATGTATGAGACCCACTGGGGAATGAGCAAACTGTACGAGGTTAGCTGCGAGGAGCTGGATTTCCTTGCAACTCTTGCAAAAGAGTGCGGAGTTACCGGTTGCCGTATCATGGGCGGCGGCTTCGGCGGTTGCACCATCAACCTTGTGAAAGACGAGCTTTACGACGCATTCATCGCGAGGGCCAAGGCTGAATTCAATGCAAAATACGGCCACGAGCCTCAGATCTATCCTGTTGTAATTTCAGACGGAGCGCATAAGTGCTAGCGCACCTGTACGTTTTAATAAAAGGCAGAATTAAAAATTATAGAAGGCCCTCGGGAAGATTCATCCTGAGGGTTTTTTGTACCTCGTCTATTTCGGTGATAAGATCCTCGTGAAGAGGGACAAGAACCTCCTCGCCCATAGGGTTGAATTCCGTTGCCTTGTTCAGATTGACGATAAGGCAGGGATTGCCGGGGATGTCTTCTATGCCGGATATGGTGGCTATGCCGTTAAGGGTCCAGCCTGTGAAATCAAGGTCATCCGCATCTGAAGCCTCGTCATCCCTGAGATAAATTGCGCGGCCGGCAAGCTCCTCTGCGTCTTCCAGTGAAGACGTGTCGGTGAGATAGCACAGAATCTTGTTGGAGCCGCGCCTCTGTGCATTTGAAATGAAATAAGGAACCGGCAGTTCATCAAAAAAGATGAAAACCGGTTCCTTTTCGCTTATGTCTTCGGCATCGATGTCCCTGAGGCTTATTACCACCTGGCCATCAGTGCCATTAGATTTCAGCACTTGACCAATCTGAAAGAATTGATCGCTTTTCTGCATCGGCTATGCCTCTGGAGCAGCTTCCTCTGCAGGAGCCTCGCTTGCCTCTGCAGCAGCAGCAGCTTCAGCAGCCTCTGCAGCTTTCTTTGCAAGAGCCTCAACACGAGCCTCGTTAACTTTAGCCTCTGCCTTGGCAGCCTCTGCAGCTTTCTTTGAAGCCTCTTTTGCAAGACCGTCTTTCTTGCCTGCTACCTTCTTGTCCTGCTCTGCTTTCCAAGCATTCCATTTAGCGTCAGCCTGCTCCTGTGTAAGAGCACCTTTGGCAACACCACCCTGGAGGTGTTTGCGGAGAAGAACACCCTCGTATGAAAGGATACGGCGGGTAACAAGTGTTGGCTGGGCACCAACGTTAAGCCATGCAAGTGCGCGCTCGCTGTTGAGAACGATAGTTGCAGGGTTTGTGTTAGGG
>JAKSKO010000036.1 GCA_024401715.1 Bacteroidales bacterium | reverse complement strand
TTATGGCCAAGAAGGTAGATTACTTGATAGCACTCATCAATGAGTTTGGAAGGCATTACGGGCTTACTGACCGCGATGCCTACAGGTATCTCAAGCAGTATGGATTCATTTCCATATATGAGGATTGCTATGAGTATCTGCACACCCAGTCTTTTGAAAGTGCAGCAGAGGAACTTGCAGGCTTCTGCAGAAGGAATGGAGGGCATCTGGCATGAAACTGTATCACTCTTCCAACTGCGACTTCCAGACTGTAGATTTGGAGGCATCAAAGCCAAACAAAGATTTTGGCAAGGCATTCTATGTATCAGAAAAAGCTGCAGAGATTGAGCCTGTAGGCAAAGCCAAGGTTCTCCTCCAGGGAGGTAAATATGCTCTTCACACCTTTGATTTTGATGATAAGTGCCTGACAGATGGAAGTCTCAAAGTGAAGAAATTTGAGGGCTACACCAAGGAATGGGCAGAGTTTATTTTTGCCAACAGGGACCACAAGCAGGATTTCCATCATGACTATGATGTGGTATATGGTCCAATCGCAAACGATAATGTCGGCGAGCAGATAAGAAAGTTCAGAAGTCTCCGTATTCCTCTTGACCAGTTCCTGGAGGAATTGAAATATGCAAAGGGCATCACATTTCAGTATGCTTTTTGCACGCAGAAGGCAGTTGATAAATTGAAGAAATTGTAGTTATGTCGCAGGAAGATTTCCAGTTTATGGTGGAAGGGATGACTTCCGATCTTGTCCAGATACTGATGGACAGGAAGGGATTGTCATTGCCTGAAGCCACGGATGTCGTCTATAATTCCAAGATATATGAGCACCTGCTGAATCCAGAGACCAGACTATACTTTCAGAGTCCGGGATATGTGTATTCCTACCTGGAAGATGAACTGAAGACGCAGGCTTAATCCTTGGTGCAACAAAAGCCCAATTTCATTGCACCAGAATAAGAAGATGAAGAAATAATGTCAATTTGATCTCGTATCCACAAAAACGGCCTTCTAGGTGGACAGAACAGCCATTTTCGGACAAAATTACCTGACTACCTGCCCCATGGCATGCCACTACCATCATCCAATCCCCAGCCTCACTTTTGTGGAATGGCCGGGGATTCGCATGTTGGTTTCACGAGCTGTGTTCATAGGTGGCGTCTCCAGCCTCGCCTCAAAAATGAGGCTGGGGATTTTGTTGGCTGGTTGAAAAGTGAAGCCGAAAATCGTCTGCAGCGGCAATGCCAGTTTCGTAGCGTTCTGAGGCAGGCAGGTGCTGCAGGCGGGCCAATTTTCCCTCACCTGCAGCGGCAATAGGCTCTACAGCATCGTAAAACAGGGCTAAGCGCGCCAGACGATTTTCGGTTTCCGCACATCCAGCACCGGGCGGGACGTCACAACTCAAACAGCGTCGCCCTTCCGCCGGAAGCTCCACTTCGTTTCGCCGGCGGAACCGGCTACTCGCTTTGCCCATATGGCGATTTCTTCGCTGCTCGGTCGATTCACCGCTCGCTGTGCTCGCTATCGACATGCTCGCAACGCGAAAAATCATCATCTGGCCTTCGCTCGCGACGCCATGGGCTCGCAATGTTTGCTTATGCAATGCCCGCCCGAATGCTCAGGCTCATTGGCAAAACACTTCCTTTTTGCGCAAGGGCCCATTTCAAACTCTACTCAAACACAGGGTTTTGCACATGAGCCGTATATAGTCCAGTATATGAAAGAAGTATCTTCGCGATGCTTATAGGGCTGGATATAGCCTGATGAGGGCCTGCCCACGGCGGGCTAAAGCCCTACTGTGAGGGCCGCGAGCATAACATGCTCGCTGTGAACACCCTCAAGACCCCCGGGCAGGGGAAGGGGGACGGGGCCCGACGGAGACAAGTTCCGCCGTGGCGGGACGCAGGAAACGTTGGGAGGGGCCGAAGCGAAGCGGAGTCCCGAAGAAGGCTTATGCCCATCCCTTGCGAAGAGTGTATTCCTACAGTTTGAAGGCCAGGTAGGTTATTGGCATGCCCATTCCAAGGAACATCTGTTCATAATGGGTCTGGACCTCTCGAAGGGCCGGATTTGCCAGCATAGGGCCATCCACCTGAGGTGCGGGATCCGCGCAGGGGCGGAACTCAAGGCCGCTTTCACCTGTTTCCAGGCCCTCATAGCCGGGATATCGGGTCTGATATGAATCCAACTTGCTCTTTCCGTTCTCGTCCACACCTGCAAAGGCACCGCTGCCGTAAAGGTCGTTGGTGCAGGCAAGAAGCTCCAGGCCCTGCTCTGCTATAACCTGCTTGGTGTACTCATGAAGCTCCTGGCAATCGGTCTTCAAATGCACTATGCCGCCCTTTTTCAACATCTTGCGATAGCGGTCCAGCATCATCGGGCAAGTGAGGCGCTTGTTAATCTTCTTATACTGGGGATCGCAGAAGGTTATCCAGATTTCGCTAATCTCGTTTTCCCCGAAGATATGGTTTATGAATTCTATACGGGTGCGCAGGAAGGCGACATTCTTATTCGCGTTCTCCGTTGCGGTTTTTGCTCCCCTCCACAGGCGGGCACCCTTGATGTCCACGCCTATATAGTTTTTGGAAGGGTCCCTGTCTGCCAGGTCTATGGTATACTCCCCTTTTCCGCAACCAAGCTCCACAACAATTGGAGCCTCTTTTCCGCCAAGACGCCTTTCAAACATCTGGCTGTTCCAGGCACCCTTCATGGCATCATCGGCAGTGATTACAGCCTTTGAATCCGGCTGGTGCAGACAGGCGAAGGTTTCGTTCTCTGCAAATTTGCGAAGCTTGTCCTTTCCCATGTCTACTCTTTGTTACCGCCTTTATCTGAATGGCCACCCTTGTCTGAATGCCCGCCCTTGCGGCGATGGTTGCCGTGGTGGTTCTTCTTTTTCTTATGGCCGCCCTTCTTGTCGTCGAAACGGGTGATGCTGTCGTCACCTACGGATGTAACGAATTCAGGCTCCTCGTTCACAGGCTCGCTCTTTATGGTTTCCGGCTGGATACCCTTCTTGTTCAGGGCTATGATGTTCTTCACCTCCTCTGCAGAAAGAGGGTACAGAGAGGCAAGTGAGCCTTTCTCGTAGGTGAAATACATGGTTTCCTTCAGAATATCTGTCTTGGCAAGATATGCAAGGCCGTCCTGGAACTCCAACGGCTGGTATACACGCGGAATGCGGCTCTGGGCATCCATATATGCCGCCACCTCATAGTTAAGGCAGCATTTCAGCTTGCCGCACTGGCCTGCAAGTTTCTGCGGATTAAGAGAGAGGTCCTGGCAGCGTGCAGCCGATGTGCTGATGCTCTTGAAAGAAGAGATATAGTTGCTGCAGCAAAGCTCCCTGCCGCAGACACCAAGACCGCCTATGAGGCCTGCCTCCTGACGCGCGCCAATCTGCTTCATCTCCACACGGATATGGAATTCCTCCGCAAAATCCTTGATAAGCTGGCGGAAATCCACACGGCCGTTTGCAATGTAGTAGAAAATGGCCTTCGTGCCGTCGCCCTGGAACTCCACATCGCCAATCTTCATCTCAAGGGAAAGGTTTGCAGCCAGCTGACGCGCACGTATCATGGTTTCCTGCTCTCGTGCAATGGCCTCCTGCCATTTCTCTATATCGAAAGCCTTGGCCTTGCGATATATCTTGCGGAACTCGAAATCGTTGGGATTGATGCGTTTTGCTATCATCTGGCGGCCCACTATAGGGCCCTCCAGGGTCACAATACCAAGATCATGGCCGTTTGCGGCTTCCACCACAACCTTGTCTCCGGTCTTTATGCTCTGGCCCGATGCATTCCTGTAAATGCCTTTCCTTGTATTCTTGAAACGCACCTCGAAAAGGTCGTTGAACTGTTCCTGGCGCACGCCGGCAAGCCAATCGTACACCTCCATCTTGCAGCATCCCGCACGATAGTTGCACTCCAGCTCTCCGTCGGCCTTACGCTCTACAGAGCATCCGCGGGAACAGTCGAATATTTTGTTCTCGTTACTCTCTTTCATTATTGTAAACTTATATATAAGCGGTTCACAAGGTCTGTGAACACGAGTTTGGCGGCCACATTGCGGGATATCAGCATCGCGGCCTTGTCTATATTGCTTATGGCACGGCTGCAGAACCTGCTGCTGCACACGCCGGCTTCCATTGTAAGGTCCTCACCGTCAAGGTAGGCGATATCGGACAGACCCCTTCCCACCAGGAGAATTTTCCTAAGCTGCTCCGAGGCATACTGGCAGAAGGATTTCTGCTTCTCCCTGGATCCGAGCGCGGCCACAGCCTCGGCACTCTCTATTGCGGAAAGCAGATTCCTCTGTATTATGGCGGCCAGCATATCCTTCCATAGCTGCGCAATCTCCTCTGACGGAGGAGGTGGCACAAGGAGGCTGCGGTCGAAAGGCAGCACCCGAAGACCCTGACAGCGGCTTACGATGGTAGTCATCACATCCTCCGGATTCTGGGTTACGAAAAGGAAGATGGTCTTTGCGGGCGGTTCTTCCACAGCCTTCAACAGGGTGTTGGCCGCCTGCATGTTCATCCTTTCCGGGAGGAACATGATTATGAATTTGTATCCGCCGCTTACAGAAGAATACACCAGCTTGCTCATGATGTTCCTGGCCTCATGCACGCTGATGTTGCCGGATTTCTGCTCTATCCCCAGCTCCAGATACAGGTCCTGTTCCGTGAAATACGGATCCTGCAGAAACAGTTTGCGGAAAACTCCCATTCCCTGCTCAGACACGGGATGGTCTCCGCCCACTTCTCCGCCGGAGTTCAGCGGAAACACAAAATGCACGTCCGGATGGGCCAGATTCTGCATCTGGCGGCAGGAAGGGCACTCGCCGCAGGAATCTCCGTTCTGTGGGTTCTGGCAGTTGAGATATTGGGCGAAGGCGCAGGCAAGGGCAAGACCGCCGCTGCGTGCATTCTCGTAAAGAAGCATGGCATGCGGCACACGTCCACCATCCGCCATTGCGCGCAGGGCGGCAATCACGGAATGGTTTCCCTTTATGTCTGCAAATCTCATTATCTGTTTCGTTCTGCTATGTATGATGCCAGATGGCCCAGCATCTGTTTTTCCTCCGATTCCGGGAAGGCTTCCAGGCAGGCTTTCGCCTTGGAGACATATTCCTCCATTATAGCGCTTGCGTAATCCACTCCACCGTATTCCCAAACAAAGGCCATAACCTCTTCCTTGAAGTGAGGAACCGCATTTTTCACCTTCTCCCTTATCTGCATCTCTTTTTCTAGTCCGGCATTGGCGAAAGCTCCCAGAAGAGGCAGGGTTATTTTTCTCTCCTGAATATCCACGCCCAGAGGCTTACCCATATCCTGGTCTCCGCAATAATCAAGGATGTCATCCTTAATCTGGAAGGCATAGCCCAGATTCATGCCGAACTGCTGCGCAGCTTCAAGCATGGTATCCGATGCCCCTACAGATATCGCGGCCGATTTTGCGGCCGACACGAAAAGAGAACCTGTCTTGCTGTATATTATACGCAGATAATCTTCCATGGTGGTATCGGCATTTTCCGCCTTCTGCAACTGCAGCATCTCGCCTTCAGCAAGGTTTCCAAGCGTTCTGGAGAAAAGTTTCAGGCACTCGTCCCTGCCGCAATCACAGTCCATGATGGCATTCAGGGCACTCACCAGCCAGTAGTCTCCCACCAGCACGCTGACCTCCGGCCCCATGATGGAGCGCAGGGTTGGCTTGCCGCGACGCTGGTCCGAAGCATCGGCAACATCATCATGCAGCAAGGTGGCGTTATGAAGCAGTTCCGTGGACAGGGCATAGCGCAGGGTGTTGTCATTCACCGCTCCGCAGCAGGCCCTGGCAATCAGTAGGGATAAAACCGGACGAATCTGCTTGCCAGAATTGGCCAGCAGATTGTCATTTGTGGAGTTAAGCAGATTGATGTCGGATTTGAGGTATTCCCTCATACCGGCATTCAAATCCACCCAATCTTTTCCTAACAGTTCCTTTATCCTATCCACCTATTCTACCAGAAGAAATAAGAAAGTGTAATCGTTACTCCGCTTTTGGAGCCGAAAATCTTGTTCAGTTCGAAGGTCGAATCCTTCATTCCGCCCAGAAGCCAATTGTATCGGGCGCTAAGTTGCAAACGCCACAGTTCTATGCCGGCACCCAGGCCAATGCCGAACTGTGTCCTCTGGAACGCGTCTATGATATCCTCTTGGGCGCTTGCTGCCTTGATATTGGCGGCAAGATTGAAATGGGCCATGGGAACCACCTGGATGTACGGGCGTATGACTCCGAGATCCGGACCCCACTGGATAGCCACAGGCACAACTATGCTGTGAGTGTTGACGGTGCACAAATCAGACTCCGGTACTTTGAGTTGCGAACGCCCCCACTCATACTGCACAGACGGCTGTATGGCGAAATACATAGGCAGTTTCAAAGAGAAGTTAATACCGGCATGCCAACCCGGAACAGACTTGAAAGAAAAATCTTTGCTCAAAGATTTGAAGCTGTCCAGATTCATACCGGCCTCAACACCGATATTGAAGGCTGTCTTCTTTGCGGATGATTTGTCGCCGGCAGTTGCGGTGAAGACCACCGCAACAGCCATGACAACTGACAATAAAAGTTTCTTCATCTGATAAATGTTTACAGGAGAGAATCCAGAACTCCGGTGATGGCGGATTTGGCAACACCACCTACGCTTCTTTCAGCAGGTTCTCCGTTTTTGAAATAAATAATGGTTGGGATGCTGCGTATGCCCATGTCAACAGGTACGTCTTCGCACTCATCCACATTGCATTTGGCCACAACAACGCGGCCCTCGTATTCCTTGGCAACCTCTTCCACGATTGGTGAAAGTGCGCGGCAAGGGCCGCACCATGGTGCCCAGAAGTCCACCAGCACCACCGGTGCCGATGCAATTACCTCTGCAAAATTCTGATCTGTTACGTTAGTTTCCATAATTATTGAAGTTTGGCAGCCTTCCTGGCAGCTCTGTTGATCTGCCTCTGGCTGAATGAAGTATATACTACAGGAATGATTACCAGGGTGATGAGTGATGAAACGGTAAGACCCCAGATAACGGTGATGCCCAGGCCATGCCACATCTCAGAACCCTCACCGGTACCTATTGCCATAGGAAGCATGCCCAGGATGGTGGTGAGTGATGTCATGAGGATAGGACGCAGACGCGCCTTGCAGGCGGTCACAACCGCATCACTAAGCTCCATGCCGCGGCGTCGCAGGATGATGGTGAAGTCCAGCAGCACGATACCGTTCTTCACAACGATACCCATGAGGATGATGATACCGATCATGGACATCACACCCAGAGGCTGGCCTGTAATCCACAAGCCAAGGAGGACACCGGTTGCAGTGAAAGGAACAGAAAGCATGATTACGAAAGGAGTCATGAAGCTTTCGAACTGTGAAGCCATCACCATGTACACCAGGATGATGATAAGGATGAGCAGGGTGATAAGGTCCCTGAATGTATCCTTCTGGTCTTTATAGTCACCCGCAATCTCCACCATAATCTCTGAAGGAATCTCCGTATTGGCCAGAACCTCGTCTGCAGCCTCCACACAATCGGAAAGAGTGAAGCCGTCGGCAACGATACAGGTGAGGTTCACCATACGCTCGCGGTTCTTGCGCACAATCTGCGGAGGAGTGAGGAAGTCTTCAACGCTTGCAAGGTCACGAACCTTTACCGTTCCACCCATAGGGGTGTAGATGCTGATATTCTCTATGTCCTCGATAGACACACGGTACTCCGGCAGATAACGCACGCGGATGTTGTACTCGTCACCATCCTCGCGGTAGAAACTCATGGTGCTGCCGTTGATGGCCGCTGTTACGTAAGATGCGGCAGTTGTGGAGTTAAGGCCGTTGAGAGCAAGTTTCTCGCGGTCGAAATTCACCTGATATGAAGGCACATAGTCCTCGCGTGAAGGCAGGATCTGTGCGAAGCAAGGATAGTCCTTCAACTTCTCCTGCAGGGTTGCAAGCACACGGTCCGTGGTCTGGAAATCATAACCGTAAACCTCCACCTTTATTGATGAAGCGCCACCCATACCGCCGGAGCCCTCGGTAACGTTGAATTTCTTCACCTGAGGATATTCGCGAAGGTCGGCACGTATGATGTCGGCAATCTCGCCTGTACTGCGCTCACGGGTGGTGATTGTTCCCACGTCGATGTTCCAGCTTGAGATATAGGTGCCGGAGTTCTGCATGCTTGCATAGGCGTTGTCCGTATGGGCCTGGCCATAGGCGTAACTTATTGTAACCGCCTCCGGAATCTCCTCTTTCCAGCGGTTATACAGCATATCGGAGAACTCTGCGGTTACGCTCTGCGCGGTACCCACAGGAAGTTCCACAGAAACGGTGAGACGTCCGGAGTCTGTCTTTGGCATGTACTCTGTCTTCAGCTGAGGGAAAAGTAGACCCACTGAAAGGCCGAACACCGCTATACCTATTAATATTACAGCAGGCCTGTGGTTCACACTCCAGCGCATGATGCGGCCATACCAGTTCTTCAGGGCATCGATACCCGCATTGAACCTTCCGAAGAAAGCGTTGTACAGTTTGCCGTGCTTTGTACCCTGGCGAAGCATGCGCGAACACATCATAGGAACCAGTGTAAGCGCACCGCAGGTGGACACGATCATGATGATTGAAACAATCCAGCCCAACTGGCGGAACATGATGCCGGCCATACCTTTCACCATTGTAAGAGGCAGGAACACCGCAAGCATGGTGAGGGTTGAAGCGATTACGGAGATACCCACCTCGCCCGTACCGTTGACCGCAGCCTCCTTAGGGCTTTCGCCGCGGTCTATATGCGCGGCAACGTTCTCCAGAACCACGATGGCATCATCCACAACCATACCTATCGCAATGGACAGGGCGGACATTGAGATGACGTTCAGCGTATTGCCGGTTGCATACAGATAGATGAGGGATGCAAGCAGTGAGATAGGAATCGCGGTGAGGATGATGAATGTTGCCCTCCAGCGTCCCAGGAACAGGAACACGATGGCCATAACCACAAGGAAGGTGATTATGATTGTTTCCAGCAGGGAGTTGATGGAGTTGATGATGTTTCGCGAACCGTCGATGATGGTATGGATCTGGACATCTGAAGGCAAACCTTTCTGCAGCCTTTCAATCTCCTTCTTCATACGTTTGATGATGTCCACGGTATTCGCACCGGACTGCTTCTGCACAATGATACGCGCGCCTTTCACACCGTCGGTGATAGCTTCCTGCTGGCGCTCTTCAACGCCATCCACTATCCTGGCAACGTCGCGCACGTATATTGCCTGAGTGCCGGAATATCCCACAACGACATCGGCAATCTCCTCGGCAGATTTGAACTCCTTCTCCTCACGAAGGGTGTAGGTGTCGGAGCCTATATCGATGTAACCCGAAGGAACGTTACGGTTCTCATATGCGATTGCAGATGAGATGGTGCTGATCGGAAGGTGGTATGCCTCCAACTTGGCAGGATCCACGTAAATCTGAATCTCACGCTTCGGAGCACCAATCACAGACACGGTACCCACACCGTTCACACGGGCAAGAGGAGTGGCGAACTTGTCGTCCAGAATCTTGTCCAGGGCGTTGTAGGACTCTGTGGCTGTTGCCGACATGATGTAGATAGGCATATCGTCGGCGCTGAACTTGAAGATGATAGGCACCGATGCGCCGTCCGGCAAGTAGGAGTTTATCATGTCCAGCTTGTCTCGCACATCGTTGGTGGCCTCTTCAATTGGGGTTCCGTAGTTGAACTCCAGGGAAATCACGCAGGTATTCTCTTTCGAGGTACTGGTGATATTCTTAAGGTTGGGAACAGAGTTCAGGGTGTTCTCCAACAGTTTCGAGAGGTTGGTCTCGATATCAGGCGCCGACGCTCCGTTATAGGAGCTCATCACCATGATATAGTTGCTCTCGAACTCCGGCAACTGGTTGATACTAAGGTTCATCAACGAGAATATACCGAAGATCATAAACGCGATGAACACCAGCGAGGTGGTCACCGGATTATTCACGGCTCTCTGATAAATGCTCATAACTATTCGGCTACTTTAACAGCCACACCGTTTTTCAGACGGAGAAGGCCTTCTGTTACAATTTTCTCTCCAGCTTTGAGACCGCCAAGGATCACGTATTTGTTGCCCAGGCGACGGCCTACTTCAACTTTCCTGTACTCCACTGTTCCATCTTCCGCATCGTAAACATATACGAAACGGTCTCCGGAGCCGGTCTGTTTCACAACGGCAACGTCAGGAACGATAACGCGTTTTACTTTATCGAAGATGATGGTGACCTTGGCATACATGCCCGGACGCAGCTTCTTGTCGAAGTTCTTAACCTTGATCTCCACATTGAAAGTGTGGGTGACAGGGTCTATCGTAGGGAAGATGTTTGTGATCTCACCGCTGAATTTCTGTCCCGGGAAAGCATCTGTTGTCACTGTTGTGACGGCACCTTTCTTTACCTTGCTGTAATCCGCCTCGGAAACGGCGATGTACAGTTTCACAGGGATGATCTGCTCTACGGTATAGATAGGCTGCGCCATTGCGTACATGTCACCCTTGTCATAGTTACGGGCTGTAATCATGCCCGTGAGAGGGCTGCGCAGCACAGTGTTGCGAAGAAGGTTGTCGTAAGTGCTCTTGTGAACCTTGCAAGCCATCTCAAATGCCTCGAAATCGGACAGCGAGATACCTCCCTGATCCTTCAGGGTGCGCATACGCTTAAGCTCCACTTCATCGTTCATAATCTGAAGCTGGGACTGCTGCAGCTGGACATCCTCCATCTTGGCAACTGTCTCGCCGGCGTTCACATATGTGCCAACCTCCACAAGAAGTTCCTCTATACGTCCTCCCTGCTGCGGAGCAATATTGTTTTTGGCCCATGGCTTCACTGTACTTGAATATACCTGATCATCGGCAACTACCTCTGTTGTTGCAACGGCAAGTTTCACCAGCGGAGTAGTATCCACCTTGGTTTCTACAGTTTCCTCATTCTTGCAGGCAACGGCAAAAACTGATGCAAGCAGTGCCAGGGAAATTGTTCTAATTGTCTTTTTCATATCTCTTCTCATTTTTTATTCAATAAAATCCTTTCCCAACTGTTCCTCAAGATTGTTCTTGGCAACAAGGAAGGAATATATGGACTGCCATTCCGCAAGCTCCGACTGGGCCAGCGCAAGAAGGGCATCATTAAGTTCTATCAAAGTACTGCGGCCCACCTGATATGCATTTGAAGAAATGTCATATCCCTTCTGTGCCGATTCAACGGCCGACTGCGCAGCATAGAAACTGTTCATGCTGTTTTCCATTGTATACAGGCAGCTCTTGATTGCAACGCGCAGATTCCTTTCGGTCTCCTGCTGCATGAGTTTTGCCTGCTCCAGCTGGACCTTGCTCTGTTTCACGGCCTGAAGGCGTTTCGTACCGCTGAAGATAGGGATAGAAAGGCTGAGGCCCACATAAGAATACGGTGTCCAGTTATACTCCTTGAAGTTGAAATCGTTGTTCATGGAGTTAATACTGTAGTTGAAGGCTAGGGCAAGAGTAGGAACATAAGCCAGGGCGTTCAGTTCCACGCTCTTCTTGAGTTCTACCAGCTGTATGTCCAACTGACGCAGTGTGCTGTTTCCCTCAAGGGAGAAATCGTCGTTCGCGTAGATATCATAGAGCATGTTCTGTGCATAGTCGCTTAGACTGCCCTGGACATCAAGGTTCATATCCAGATCCACGCCCATCACCGCTTTCAGCTGCCAGAGGGCAAGGCCTATCTGGTTGCGTGAATTGTAAAGTTCCGGAACCACATTGGCAACTGTTGTCTTGGCACGCAGGAGTTCCATTTCAGAAGCCTTGTCGGCATTATACCTGGCCTGGGTGAACTCAAGGTTTGTCTTTGCATTGGCATATGATTTCTCATACACCTCGTTGGCAGCCTTTGCAAGAAGGACATCATAATAGGCCTGCTTCACGCTGCTTACCGTTCCCAGACGGGAACCCCTTGCCTTCTCTACCGCAAGTTCCACCTCGTCACCGCTTATGCTGATGGATTTCCAGAGCTGTGCGTTCACCAGAGGCATGGCTGCAGTGATACCTGCATTCCAGGTATTCCATCGGCCCACCTCAAAGCCTTCTTTCTTAGATGGGGTGTCTCCGGCCTTTGTACCAGCGCCCTGTTCCGTGCCCGCATCCGAACCGCCGGGAATCTGGCCGGCATCACCGCCGAGGCTGCCAAGGTCGAAATCCATATACATCACCTGTTTCTTGATAGTGCGCTGGTAAGCTGCACTACCGTCAACCTGTGGGAACAAGGAGGCGTATGTGCCGCGCTTTGCATATTTGGCTCGCCAGATATCCTTATCCGCAACTTTCACTGAAAGATTCTCGCTGAGGGCAACCTTGATTGCATCTTCCAGGGACAAAACGAGTGCCGAGTCCAGGTCCGCAACCGGATCTGTCTGCTGTCCCACCTCGGGAGCAGCGCCCAGCATCAATGTCAACAATAATAAAAATTTCATAACTAACGTCTAGACTTTAAAGTTTGAATCATCGCAGGTTTTCCTTTGAGCAAGCTCCAGACAAGGACAGCAACGCCAATCAGAATGAAAGGAATGCTAAGCAGCTGACCCATATTCAAAACCATCTGCTCTTCAAAGGCTTCCTGCGGTTCTTTAATGAATTCTATAATGAAGCGCATTCCGAACAACACGATGAAAAATACACCAAAAATTGTGCCTGAATGCAACTTTTCAAGTTTCTTCTCATATACCCACAACAGCACCAGACCAAGTATTAAATAGCTGAGGGCCTCATAAAGCTGTGTAGGGTGTTTCGGCATGGTCTCTCCGTTTCTTTCGAAGACGAAACCCCACGGAAGAGTGGTTTCCACACCGTAAATTTCCGAATTGAATAGATTTCCCAGACGGATGAACGCAGCGGCAAAGCATACTGCAATCACCAGGCGGTCCACCAGCCAGAAGAAATCGAAACCATATTTGGGGCCATACTTCCTTGAGAACCATATCATGGCAAGAAGCAGGGCTATTGTGCCGCCGTGGCTGGCCAAACCGCCTTTCCACGGCATGAAAATCTCCAGGAATCCGTCCCAGCTGCCAAGGTAGTATGAAGGGTCATAGAAGAGGCAGTGTCCCAGGCGGGCACCCACGATGGTGCCTATGGCAAGGGTGTACAGCAGCGGATCTAGAAGCTTGTCGCCGGGCAGTCCCTCACGTTTGAAAAAGTGCACAAACATGTAATATCCGAGGAAAAAACCGGCTACAAATAAGATTGAATACCATCGGAACCCGAAGGAACCGATGGTAAAAATGAACGGACTTACGTTCCAATGTACGATTAGCGAAGTAAACATAATCATGGACCGGAACATAAGTCCGGCAGTTAAAAAATTACTCTCTTACAGCTGCGATACCAGGGAGCTCTTTGCCCTCGAGGGCCTCAAGCATTGCACCGCCACCTGTAGAAACATAAGATACTTTCTTGGCATAACCCATCTGAGTTACAGCGGCAACAGAGTCACCGCCACCAACAAGGGTGTAAGCGCCTGCAGCAGTTGCATCGGCCAGATCCTGAGCTATCTCAAGAGTACCCTTAGCGAATTTGGCAATCTCGAATACGCCTACAGGGCCGTTCCAGAGAATAGTCTTGGAGTTCATGAGAACCTCTTTCCAAGTAGCGAGTGACTGAGGACCTGCATCAACACCCTCCCAACCTTCAGGGATAGCGTCAGTAGGGCAGATCTGAGTGTTTGCCTCCTCACTGAATGCGTCAGCGCAGAGAGTATCCTGGCTCACATAGATGTTTACGCCTTTCTCCTGAGCCTTCTTGAGGATCTCCAGTGCGTTAGGCATAAGGTCGTCCTCGTGAAGTGAGTTGCCGATCTGGCCACCCTGAGCCTTGACGAAAGTATAACCCATACCACCGCCGATGATGAGGTTGTCCACACGCTCCAGCATGCTCTCCAGAACTGCCAGCTTTGAAGAAACCTTTGAACCGCCGATAACGGCTGTGAAAGGATGCTGTGCATTCTTCAGAACGTTGTCGATAGCCTTGATCTCGCCTTCCATCAGATAACCGAACATCTTGTCGTTAGGGAAGTATTTTGCGATAAGTGCTGTTGAACCGTGTGCACGGTGTGCTGTACCGAATGCGTCATTGATATAGCAGTCTGCATAGCCTGCGAGAGTCTTTACGAAACCTTTCTGGCTCTCTTTTACGGCAGCTTTGGCAGCTTTCTTCTCCTCGTCTGTGCAATCCTCTGCAAGACCGCGTGGCTTACCCTCTTCCTCTGCATAGAAGCGGAGGTTCTCAAGAAGAAGGGCTTCACCTGGTTTCAGGGCTGCGCAAGCCTCCTGGGCTGTCTGGCAGTCGTCTGCGAATTTAACCTCAACACCAAGAAGCTCGCTTACGCGGCCGATGATGTGTTTGAGGGAGAATTTCTCTGTAACGCCTTTCGGACGTCCGAGGTGAGACATGATAATGAGCGCACCGCCCTCTGCAAGCACTTTCTTCAGAGTTGGCATAGCCGCACGGATACGGGTGTCATCTGTAATCTCGAATTTCTCGTTAAGTGGAACGTTGAAGTCCACACGTACGATTGCCTTTTTGCCGGCGAAATCGTAAGTATCAATTGAACACTGCATAATTTATTGGGTTTAAAAATTGTTTTCCTTAAAGCATGCAAATTTAGTTATTTTCTACGAAAATACATATCTTTTTGTACCTTTGTGACCGATAAAGAAAACATTTGGACAATGACGATAGAATTCCCATCACCCCAGTGGCGAGATTACGAACTTGTGGACTCCGGCAACTTTGAAAAGCTGGAGCGTTTCGGCCCGTATTATCTTCGCCGTCCGGAGCCGAAGGCACTCTGGAACAAATCCATGAGCGAAAACGAATGGAAGAGCCTCACACACACCTGGTTCCGTCCGGGAGCCGGTTTCGGAAAGGCGGGCAAGGAGGACAGCGGCACCTGGGACAGGATGAAGAAGATGGAAGACCAGTGGAAGATAGCCTACAAAAGCGGCGGCAAAGGCTCCGAGGGCCCTTCCTTCAACCTGCGTCTGGGCCTCACTTCATTCAAGCATGTGGGAGTCTTTCCGGAGCAGGCCCCGAACTGGAACTGGATCTATGCCCAGACCAGCCGTCTGGTGAAAGAAATGCCATCCATTCCGCGTGTCCTGAACCTTTTCGCATATACCGGGGCGGCTTCACTTGCGGCCAAGGCTGCGGGGGCGGACGTCACTCATCTGGACTCTGTGCGTCAGGTAGTAACCTGGGCACGCCAGAACATGGAATTCAGCAATATGGACGGCATACGCTGGATAGTGGAGGATGCCATGAAATTCGCTACCAGGGAGGCTAGGCGCGGCAACACGTACAACGGCATAATCCTGGACCCCCCGGCATACGGACACGGCCCCGACGGGGAAAAATGGAAGCTGGATGAATGTCTTTTCCAGATGCTTCAGAACGTGGACAAGATCCTTGCGAAAGAGAATGCCTTCGTGGTTCTGAACCTGTACTCGAACGGCTACAGCGCCGTTCTGGCCGAAACTCTGGCAAAGCAGGCCTTCGGAAAGTTCAAGAGCATGGAAAGCGGCGAACTGGTGCTTCAGGACCGCTTCGGCAAGAAACTGCCTCTGTCTGTTTTCATAAGACTCACACGCTAATCCGCAACACATGAAAACCATAGGAATAATCGGCCCCGGCCTCATCGGCGGATCCATGGCCATAGACCTCAGGAAAAGAGGTTACGCATCGAAGGTGCTGGGCGTTGAAAAGGAAAGCCTCAACGCTTCGGCAGCCTTGCAGATGGGCATAATAGACGAGAGCGTATCGCTTGAGGAATGTGCGCGCAGGTCGGACATAGTGATTATTGCCGTGCCCGTAAGCGCTGCTTGCACCATACTCCCAAGGGTTCTGAATATCTTCGCCTGCCAACCGGAGCGCAAGCAGATTGTCATGGACACATGCTCCACCAAAGGGGGCATAGTTCTGGCTGCGGCAGGGCATCCGATGTGCCGCCGTTTCGTGGCTTCACACCCTATGGCGGGCACGGAGTACAGCGGTCCGTGGGCTGCCCAGCCTTCGCTTTTCGACGGACGCGCCTGCATCATTGCAAACCCGCAGGAAAGCGATGCCGACGCAGTGAAAGAGGTAGAAAATCTCTACGACCACCTGAACATGCGCGTGATAGAGATGGACGCCGCAGCGCATGACGTTCACACAGCCTATGTATCTCATATTTCGCATGTTACGTCTTTCGCCCTGGCCCTTACGGTCCTGGACAAGGAGAAGGACGAGAAGCATATTTTCGATCTGGCCAGCGGCGGTTTCGCATCAACGGTGCGTCTTGCCAAGAGTAACGCCGACATGTGGGTTCCCATCCTGAAGGAGAACAGACAGAACGTGCTGCAAGTCATTGACACATACATCAACAAAATGCAGCAGTTCCGCGATGCAATCTGCGACAATGACGCAGATGCCATAAGGGCCCTCATTGAAGAAGGCAACAAAATCAAACGAATTATACGCTAATTCTTCTTATACGCTATTTCTTCCCTTTCCAGAGTCTGGTCATGTCCTCCAGAGTCTTGCCTTTGGTTTCAGGGACAAGCTTCCACACGAATACAGCGGCAATCACACAGATTACGCCGTACAGGCCGTATGTGAACCAGTAGCCCAGGCTGTTTGCCATAGGCACGAAGGAAGTGGACACAATCCAGTTGAAAATCCACTGGAAGGCAACGGCTATTGCAACGGCGCCGCCGCGGATGGTGTTAGGGAACACTTCGGCGATGAGCACCCAGCATATAGGACCCCATGAGAACATAAATGAAGCGGAGTAAACCATGAGCGAAATCATGCAATAGAGGTTGAGAGCTTCGTTACCAAAGGTCATAGCCACGCCCATTGCGCCGATAGCCATGCCAAGAGAACCTACGATGAGAAGTGGCTTGCGACCAAGTTTCTCGACAGTAAAAATGGCCACGCAGGTAAAGCCAAGGTTGACTATGCCATTGAATACGGTGAGTACCATAGGATTATCGAAACCCATTGCCTCGTAGATACGAGGTGCAAAATAGAGCACCGCATTGATGCCCACAGCCTGCTGGAAAACAGAAAGCATGATACCTACGAAGATGCAGAGAAGACCGTAGGTGAGGATAGGCTCTGTCTTCACCGCCATAGTCTCCTTGATTTCCTTCAGGATGGATTTGGCCTTGTCCGCACCGTTAATCTTCGCAAGCACGGCCTCGGCCTGGCTGTCCTGGCCTATGGAAGCAAGGAAGCGCGGAGTTTCAGGAACGAAACATATCAGCAGCGCGAACAATCCCGCAGGAACCATTTCGGAGCCGAACATATAGCGCCAGCCTGTCTCTATGGCCCATGTAGCCTCTTCGCCGTTCATAATCTGGTTAAGACCGTTGCCCACGCTGGAGATAACAGGTGCGATATGGTCTCCCAGAATGAAAAAGTTCACGAAATACACAACCAGCTGGCCGAAAATTATGGCGAACTGGTTCCAGCTCACCAGCATTCCTCGTATGTTGGAAGGGGAAATCTCACCGATGTACATAGGGCACACTGCCGAAGCGAGACCCACGCCGACACCACCTATCACGCGGTATATGTTGAACACAATCAGAAGGGTGAGATTAGGCTGACCCTTTGCCAGGACCATGGTCTCCGGGAACATGGAACCCCATGCGGAGATGAAGAACATGATACCTGCAAAGATAAGGCTCTTCTTACGTCCCCAGCTGGATGCCAGAAGGCCGGAAATGGCCGAGCCGATGATGCAGCCTATAAGGGCGCTGGAACTGGTGAAACCGTGAAGAAAATCTGTGTAGGTGAAATCCGTGGCACCCATGAAGAATGCCTGCAGGCCCTTTTCGGCGCCCGAAATCACTGCTGTGTCATAGCCGAACAGCAGACCTCCAAGAACAGCTACGATGACAATGCCGAAAAGGTATGCCCTGCTGCCACTCTGATTGTTTTTTGCCATAGTTTAAATATTTAATATTCTTTATTTTATCCTTTTTGACGGGACGAGGGCGATAAAATAGCCTATTACTGCGATGGATAGTGCCGAGAAGGCCACATCGGCCCAGGCAAGCACCACAGGATAGCTGTCCACGATAAAATTGTCCGGCATGCTCACAAGACCGAAATGTTCCTGCGCAAGGCACAACGCCACTCCAGCAACAAGCCCGGCAAACATGCCCAAAAGGGTGATGAACCAGCCTTCCATGCAGAAAATCCTCCGTACATCGGGAAGTGTCATACCCATGGATTTCAGAATGTCTATATCATCACTCTTATCCATGATAAGCATGCTTAGGCTTCCAAATATACTGAATCCCAGGATAAGTACCACAAAAAGCATAATCAAATATACAGCCGCCTTTTCATATACCAGCATTTTATACAGCGAAGGGTTCTGCTGAGCCCTGTCCAGCACCCGGAATCCATCCGACAGCCTGGACTGAAGCTCCTTCTTTATCTTCCCCATCCTTCGGGCCGATGTGCCTTCGGAAAGACGGATTTCCACCGCCGAAACCTCATCCTCCTTTGAAAGAAGGCGGCGCATGACCTGCTGGTCCACCACTATGAGTTTGGAGTCTATATCCTGGTTCACAGCGAATTCACAGCACGGCCACAGCCTTTCCTCATGCAGGGAGGCAAGGGGGTTCAGAAGCGATATCCTTGCATCCTTCTGCGGAAAGTACAGCAAAAGAGGAGCGATAAATCTGATATCCAGGCCCAGGGAAGAGGCCAGCGAGCGCCCCATGGCGGCATAATTCCTCTCTCCGATCACGAGGGTGAAATTGCCGTCGCACACATAATCGTTCAGGATACTGTTCTGCTGATATATCTCATCAACGCCCTTCACCAGTGCCGTAGTCTGCTTCCCGTCGTAGGAAACGAAGACATTGTCCTGAAGGACGGTACACATATAGTCTATGTCCGGACAGTCCTGCGCCCAGGCATAGGCATCCCCTTCCGGCACAAAGAATTTGCCCTGTGCGGGAACTATCATCAGATCCGGCTCCACGGAAGACATCATTGTCTTCACCAGAGCGTCAAAACCGTTGTATACCGAAAGAATTATAATCAAAGCCGCCGTTCCCACAGCCATACCGACGCAACTGATTGCTGAAACAATGTTGATAACATTATGCGATTTCTTTGCAAACAGGTAGCGGGATGCTATAAGTAACGGCAGTTTCAAAGCGATGCAAGTCCTTGGGACCTATTTCTTTAGCAGTTCTTCTATATGTTCCACATAGTCCAGGGACGAGTCCTGGAAGAAAGCGATTTCAGGGACGATGCGCAGCTGTTTGGCAACCTTGACGCCAAGTTCTCCGCGAAGGGCGCGGGCATTCTCTTCCAGGGTGCTCATCACGGCATCGGCCTTTGAGGAAGGGAAGATGCTTACGTAAACCTTGGCAACAGACAGATCCGGGCTTATTTTCACGCCGCTAACGCTTACAAGCGCGCCCTGGAAAAACGCCATACCCTTCTGCCTGATGATTTCAGCCATGTCGCGCTGCAACTGGCTGGCCACCTTAAGCTGTCTTGTTGATTCCGGCTGCTCCATTATTTCACTTTTATGATAAAGTAATTCTTCTTGCCCTTCTGGATAAGGATGTACTTGCCGTCTATGATATCGGCCTGGCCAAGTTCATAGTTAGGGTCTGCCATCTTGTCCTTGTTGATGCTGAGGCCGTTGCCCTGGATGAGCTTGCGGGCCTCGCCCTTGCTTGGGAAGATATCTGTCTTCACTGCCAGAACCTCAAGGATGTTGCATGGAAGTTCCTCTGCAGGAATTTCATAGGTTGGCACACCGTCGAACACGGCAAGGAAAGTCTGCTCGTCCAACTGGCGCAGAGCCTCGGACGTTGCGTTTCCGAAAAGCATCTGGGAAGCGCTTATCGCATTCTGCAGCTCTTTCTCGCCATGAACCATGATTGTAACCTGCTCTGCAAGCTTCTTCTGCAGGGCGCGCAGATGAGGAGCCTGGGCATGTTCTGCAGCGATAGCCTCAATCTCCTCTTTCGGAAGCATGGTGAAGATCTTGATGTATTTCAGGGCGTCATCGTCGCTGACGTTAAGCCAGAACTGGTAGAACTGGTATGGAGAAGTCCTTGCGGCATCCAGCCAGATATTGCCTTTCTCTGTCTTGCCGAACTTGCCGCCATCGGCCTTGGTGATAAGCGGACAGGTGAGCGCATAGGCCTCGCCACCGCAAGTGCGGCGGATAAGTTCTGTGCCTGTGGTGATGTTGCCCCACTGGTCTGCACCGCCAAGCTGAAGGGTGACACCCTTGTTCTGGAAAAGATACAGGAAGTCATAGCCCTGGAGAAGCTGGTATGTGAACTCTGTGAAGCTCATGCCCTCTGAAGAATCGCGGCTGAGGCGCTTCTTCACGGAGTCCTTGCTCATCATGTAGTTCACGGTGATGAGTTTGCCTATGTCACGTGTGAAATTGATGAAGGTGTAATCCTTCATCCAGTCGTAGTTGTTCACAAGTTCGGCCTTGTTCGGCGCGTCACTTTCAAAGTCCAGGAAGCGGCCAAGCTGAGCCTTGATGCATTCCACATTGTGTGCGAGGGTTGCCTCGTCCAGCAGATTGCGCTCTGCGTTCTTCATCGAAGGGTCTCCGATCATGCCTGTGGCACCGCCAACCAGGGCGAAAGGCTTGTGGCCGCAGCTCTGGAAATGCTTCAGAATCATGATGCTAACCAGATGGCCTATATGCAGTGAATCGCCAGTGGGGTCTATGCCCACATATGCCGATGTTGTTCCTTTCATGAGGGCCTCTTCAGTTCCCGGCATAATGTCGTGAATCATGCCCCTCCATTTCAATTCTTCTACAAAATTTCTCATTTTAATATATTTGGTACGCAAAGATAGGTATTTTTATTATCTTTGTGATGCCTGAAAGGTCAAAATCAAAAATAAACTAAAAAATACAGAAAATGAGACAGAAAATTGTTGCTGGTAACTGGAAGATGAACACTACAGTACCACAGGGCGTAGAGCTCGCAAAAGAGGTTGTGGCACTTGGCGCTGCACTTAAAGATTGCAAACTTGTTGTTGCACCTCCTTTCACCCACCTCTACGCTGTAGAGCAGGTAGTTAAAGGCACTGCAGTGGCTCTTAGCGCACAGAACTGCGCAGACCACACAAGCGGCGCATATACAGGTGAGGTTGCTGTTGACATGCTGGAGAGCGTAGGTTGCGAATATTGCATCCTTGGCCACAGCGAGCGCCGTCAGTACTATGGCGAGACAGACCAGACTCTCTGCACAAAGATCAAACTCGTTCTTGACAAGAATATCAAACCTATCTTCTGCATCGGCGAGAATCTTGAGGAGCGCGAGGCTGGCAAGCATTTCCAGATTGTTGAGGATCAGGTTAAGAACGTTCTTTACACTCTTTCAGCAGAGGAGATGAAGAAAGTTGTTGTAGCTTACGAGCCAGTTTGGGCTATCGGCACAGGCAAGACTGCAACTGCAGAGCAGGCACAGGAGATTCACGCTTGCGTTCGCAAATGCATCGCAGACAAATTCGGTGCAGAGCTTGCAGAGGAGATCACCATCCTTTACGGTGGTTCTTGCAAACCTTCAAACGCCAAGGAGATCTTTGCTCAGAAAGATATCGACGGCGGTCTTATCGGTGGTGCAGCCCTCAAAGCAGCAGATTTCATCGCTATCGGAGAGTCTTTCTAATCAGGCCCCCCATTAAAAAACGTCCCAGCCATGAGGCCGGGGCGTTTTTGTTTTCCTTCAACCCTATCCTATTCTGCATGTAGGAAGGATGGGGCAAAAAAAATCAGCAAGATTACTTGCTGATTTCCTGGCTGAGTTTCTCACAAAGCTTGTCGAGGCCCTCTACAAGTTCTTTACGCAGACCGTTGTAGTAAGCTTTCTTGTTGCCTTCAACTTTGTCGCTAACCCTGTCTTTAAGGTCGTTGTAAAGATCAACAGCCTCGTCAATGATTTTAGCGATACCCTCGTCGTTACGATCCGGATTGAATGCAAGGAAAAGTGAGCAGTCATCGATGAACTCACCTACGAGATACTCGATCTCCTTTTTGATGTCCCTAAGATTCATAATTTTTATATTGTTAAATTTTACGCAAATATACACAGTTTATTCGATAATTCTGCATGCTCCAAGCAGTTTGGAAGCATTCTCGTAGCAGTCTGTCCTGCCGCTGACGAGAGA